>VMSU01000030.1 GCA_013792005.1 Desulfobulbaceae bacterium | reverse complement strand
GTTACGACTGTTGGTCGCAAGGAATTCGGGTTAACCCATCGGTTGGCTTTTGACTTGCTGGCCCCGTTACAGGGAATTCTCACAGAAAGCGGACAGTTTGTGTCCGGATTTTGGGATAGATATGTCAGCCTTGTCGGAGTCAGTGAGGAGAATGAGCGGTTGCGGGAGGAGATAAAGCGGTATGTCGCTATCAATGCCGAGACTCGAGAAGCGGTAGCGACTAATGTCCGTTTGAGTCAATTGCTTGATTTGTCTCACTCTATCGACGATCCGACTCTGACGGCGCAAGTCATTGGTCGGGACCCTGCTCTTTGGTTTAAGACCATGACCATTGACAAAGGGATCACTGCCGGAGTCGAGAAGGGGATGCCGGTGGTAACCGTCGAGGGAGTTGTCGGGCAGGTGATCAATGTATCGCCTCGTTTTTCCAAAGTACTTCTGGCCGTGGACCCTAATTCGGCGATTGATGCTATCGTTCAGAGTACCCGGTCGCTTGGGATTATCAAAGGGAATGGCCAAGGGTATCGTCTGGAGTATGTTTTAAAGGAAAAACTGGTGGCTGGAGACGATCTTGTTATTACCTCGGGTATGGGAGGTGTTTTTCCTAAAGGCCTTCTCATTGGGACAGTAACTGATGTTGGTAAGGACAGGCGAGGAATGTTTCATTCAATCGCCGTTAAGCCCGCAGTTGATTTTCGGGAACTTGAGTATGTGACCATCATTTTGCAAGCAAGTCCCTTGGTCGAGTGAGGCCTGCGGCGATATGCGATTTTCCCTTTTTTTTCTGCTGGGCATTTTTTTTCTTTCGCTACAAACGACGGTGCTTCAGTCCCTTCCGCAATGGGTGGGGGTTCCGGATCTGCTCTTTCTGATGATTGTCTTTTTGGCTCTGTACTTCAAACCTTGGCCTGGCGCCGTGTTGACAGTGCTTTTCGGGATCGTTATGGAAGTCTTTTCCGGCTACTTTCTCGGCCTTTACGCCATGGCCTATCTGATGATTTTTTTTGTTGTCAAAGGATTAGCCGCGCATTTCGCATTAGATGCCTTAAATCACCAGCCGCCACTCGTCGCCTTAGCCTATCTTGTTGTTAACGCCTTTGTCTATCTCTCCAGTCTGATGCTTGTTGACGGTTCTCTTTATCCCTGGGGGTGGGGAATCATGCTTCAACGGGCGCTGATCGTTACCATCCTGGTGATTCCGATTAACCGCTGTCTTTTTATCATAATGTCATGGTGCGACAAACGCCCTAAGAAGCGTTCTCTCTTTGGCCAGAAGAAGGGAAATTTTTATAAGGCGCAAGGATGAGTATGCGGCAGGTTATTTCCAGAATTGAACAGGTCAACGAGGCTGAGCTTCTGATCTTGAAGAAAAGGGTGCGTTTTGCCACTATTGCTCTGCTTGCATTTGCTGCAATCATTGGGATCAGGCTGTGGTATCTGCAGATCATTAAGGGGGACGATTTTTTTAAATCCTCCGAGAATAATCGGCTCAGGTTGCACTGGGTAAATGCGCCGCGAGGCATGATTGCCGATCGTTTGGGGCGGCCTTTGATTGCTAACCGCCCTTATTTTAATGTGACTTTGGCAAGGGAAGACGCACCTAATCCTGCTCAGGTGTTGAGTCGCCTCTCCACCCTGTTAGCAGTGGATGTCAATGATCTGCTGGACCGGATCAGAGAGGCGGAGGATTATCCCCGTTATGTGCCGATTACCCTGAAGGAAGATCTTGATTGGAAGACTTTGGTCGCCGTTGAAAATCACCTTTATGATCTGCCTGGTATCCGGGTAGAGGTCCAGGCCTCACGGGAGTATTTGTACGAAAATTTAGGATCGCATCTTTTTGGTTATCTCGGCAGGATCAATGAAAAAGAGCTTAATGAATTTGAAGGAGAGTATCATCTGAATGATCAAATTGGGAAACTTGGTCTTGAGCGAATTTATGAGACTGAGTTACGTGGAGAGCCTGGTCGCCGCTATGTCGAAGTTGACGCTCAAGGCTTTGAGCAGCGCGAAGTCTCGGTGCTGCAACCACTGCCTGGCGCTGATATTAAGTTGACAATTGATCGTGATTTGCAGGAGGTGGCGGAAGAAGTCCTTGATGGTCGGGCTGGGGCGGCAGTAATGATGGAGGTCAATACTGGGCGACTCTTGGCTGTGGTCAGCTCGCCGCCGCTAGAGTTGAATGAGTTTGTTGGTGGCATCTCACGGAAGGCATGGAAGGATATGCTGGAGAATCCGCTGAAACCCTTTATTAATAAACCGATACAGGGGCAGTACCCCCCAGGATCGACATACAAGATGTCGGTTGCTTTGGCCGGTTTGAGTGAAGGAGTGGTCACCAATGACACCACGTTTTATTGTAACGGGGCGATGAGGTTCCGTGGACGGAACTATCGTTGTTGGAAGAAAAATGGGCATGGGGCTGTCAGTCTCGAGAGGGCGCTGGCCGAGTCCTGTGATGTCTATTTTTATAGCGTTGGGATGAAGGTTGGGGTGGATAAATTGGCGGAGTACGCCAAGAGCCTTGGGCTTGGTGAGCCAACAGGGGTGAATCTGGAGCATGAAAAGGCGGGGATCATACCCAGTATCGCATGGAAAAAGAAACGCTATGGCCAGCCATGGCATGAGGGAGAGACGATGTCGATCTCCATTGGTCAAGGCTATGATTCTGCGACCCCATTGCAGATCTGCCAGATGACCAGCACCTTGGTGAATGGTGGAATCCGCTATCGTCCCCAGCTTATTGAGGAAATTGTAGACAGCGACGGCAAGGTGCTCAAGACTTTTGAGCCGATCGTTGATGGTCATGCCCTTGGCAATGCCAAGTCACTGGATTTGATCAGGAAAGGAATGGAGTCGGCTGTCAACACCCCGCGTGGTACGTCGACCGTTGCTAAATTGCCCACAATTTTGGTCGGAGCCAAGACTGGGACCGCCCAGGTAGTGAGAGTAGAGCAATACAAGCATCTTAAGGAAGAGGACATTCCGTATAAATATCGCGATCACGCCTGGTTTACTTGTTATGCGCCGGCAGAGAAGCCGGAAATAGCCATCACCGTTATTGTTGAGCATGGTTTGCATGGAGCTACCGGGGCCGGACCGGTCGCCAGAAAGTTGTTGGATTATTATTTTAAGGAAGTCAAGCCCAGGAAGAAGGACACGGAGAACGACCATGTTGCGATTTGACCGCCGGCTTGCGCTTCATTTTGACTGGCTTCTGTTGCTGACGGTACTCGTCGTTATTGCCATGTCGCTTGCTAATTTGTATAGCGCCTCTTATGCCGGCTATCCTGGCACGCCACCATATATTAAACAAGGGTACTATTATTTGGTGGGGTTCTGTTTGATCCTGGCGATTATCAGCGTTGATTACCATGTGTTGCTGCGGGTCAATTATCCGATATATGTCGCTGTTATTGTTCTTTTAATTATTGCGGTGGTTTTTGGTAAGACAACGGCCGGAGCCCAACGCTGGATTGACTTTGGCTTTGTCAAGTTGCAGCCGTCTGAGTTGGCCAAGTTGTCTGTCGTTGTCACCTTTGCCAGCTATTACTGCCGAAAAGACACCGGGAAGGGGTTTAGTTTGGCTGATCTCGTGCCACCAGCGCTGTTGTTATTGGTTCCGGTTGGATTGATTATTAAGCAACCCGATCTTGGCACCGCCTTGATGTTGGTTTTTGTCTTTGCCTCGATGACCCTCTTTGTGAAAATACGGATGGGGACGATAATACTTCTGGTTGTTTTTGGGCTGGCAGTTGCGCCAATGGCCTGGAAATATGGCCTTAAGCCCTATCAACGGCAGCGGGTGGAGACCTTGCTGAATCCTGAAGGGGACCCTCTGGGTTCAGGGTATCATATAATGCAGTCTAAGATTGCGGTGGGGTCTGGGCAGGTTCTTGGCAAGGGCTATCTGGCGGGGACCCAAGTTCATCTCGATTTCCTGCCAGAGCGTCACACCGACTTTGCTTTTTCGGTCTTGGCAGAGGAGTGGGGGTTTGTTGGTTCGGTGGTTTTCTTGGCCTGTTATTTCTTTATGGTTTTTTTGGGGCTAAGCGTTGCTGCAGTTGCCAGAGATAAGTTTGGGGTGCTCCTGGCGTTTGGGGTAAGTGCCTTGTTGTTCTGGCAGGCATTTGTCAATGTGGCCATGGTGCTTGGGTTGCTGCCGGTTGTCGGTATGCCGCTACCCTTGTTTAGTTATGGCGGTTCGTCGCTATTGACCAATTTAGCCGGGGTTGGCATCCTGTTTAATGTCAGGATGCGTCGATTCAGGGCGGGAAGTAAGAGCTGACAGGGGAGTTACCTGTTACCAGCCCTGTTTGCCGATAAGCGGGACGAAGCGGACGTATTCTATAGTTGATTGTTCGATCTGCCCTTGCCTCTTGTTGACGACAATGAGTTCCTGGCTCTGACGGTCTCCTACTGGTAAGACCATACGTCCTGGGTCAGCAAGTTGTGCCATTAGGGCTTCCGGGATTGTTGGTCCAGAGGCTGTAACCATGATTGCGTCATATGGACCATTGGCTGCCCAGCCCATGGTGCCGTCGTCAATTTTGCAGATAATGTTGAGGTAGTGCAGTTGATCAAAGGTTCGTCGGGCTTTGATCATGAGCGGTTTGAGTCGTTCGACGGTAAAAACTTTGGCGCAAAGCTGCGAGAGGATCGCGGTCTGGTATCCACAACCGGTGCCGATCTCTAGGACTGTGGAATCTGGAGAGAGCCCGAGGCTTTGGGTCATCAGCGCGACGATATATGGCTGGGATATGGTTTGTCCTTCGCCGATGGGCAAGGTGTAATCGCCATAGGATTGGCCGCGAAGGGCATCTTCCACGAACAGGTGGCGTGGCACCGTCTCCATCGCATTAAGCACATTATTGTCATTGATGCCACGCGGGATGAGCTGCTCCCTGATCATCCGTCCTCTGACGGTGGCATAATCAGTCTGCATCAGGCTTGGGGCCAGTGTCAATCTTGGAGTCTTTGAATTCTTTGTCTGATAGCAAGCGATATTGACAGAGCTCAACCATGTCACCACGGAAGGTGACAATTAATACATCATAGTGCTCGGTTCCGAGTTGGGTGCCGACGTATGGTGTTTTGCGGAGCAGGCTTTTGTTTTGTTGAAAATAGGTCCACTCTTCGTTGCCAGCGTTAAGGGTTTGTTTCCTGTCGGGAGGTCCGAAATAGGCCTGAATTTCCTGTTTTGTTGATTTCTGAGGGGTGATCAGGCAGGCGTCGGAGGCCAAGTGTCGGACATACTCTTTAGAAGAGCATCCCCCGATCAGTATGAGAACGGTGAGTAGATAAAGCCAACGGGGTATAGTGTCAAGACGCATCGTGAGGCCTCCGTGTGCCCTGAAGAGTGTTGTCCGCATGAGAAAGCCAAGGCGGGTAATTGTTGTCTTCGCTGTTGTAGCCTGATCCTGGGTAATTTGCAAGCCTTGACCGGGAAATGTCGGGGGTTTTTTGTCTCATGTTGAGGGTAGGCGACTTGGTTCCGGCTGGTACCGGATAATTGCTTGACGTCCACGCTTTTGCTGTTCTATGATAGTTTCATGAACCAAAGTCTGTGGGAGATTTTGGGCTAATTGTTATGTGCTCGGGATAGGGAAGCAAGATGCTGTGTCCAAAATGTAAATTAATTTCATTTGATCACCTTCAGGTTTGCGGGAAATGTCATAACGATCTGACTGCAGTTGGTCAATCGCTACGAGGTACTTCTGCGAATATCCAAGGCCATATGTTTCTTGGTTCAGTTGTTGGCAGCGTAGTGCCCGAATCGGTGGGTATCTCTGATCTCGTAACAGATGCGTCTTTTGGTGATGGTGGGGGAGTGATGTTTGATGTTGATGAGGAGCCCCCGGCCCTCGAGTTTGACGAAAGTGAAATTCCCTTTATAGATACTCCTGGCAGTGAAGTCGACTCTGATGAGATTGTTTTTGTGATCCCGGAGGAACAACCGTTAGTCGAGGAAGTTTCCTCTCTCCTTGGTAGTGATAGTGATGAGAGTGTTGAGGATGGGCTGGAAGGTATTCCTTTTCAAGAGGAAGAAGCTGTGGGTAGCAGTGACATTGCTACCATGGAAATTGATGAGGCTGATCTTGTCTTGGATACTGTGGTCGAAGAGCCTCAACCTGCCGTTGTTGAAAGCCCGGTTAAAGATAATTTCCAGGGCCAGATGACACTTGATCTGGATGAAATTGATCTTTCCGACTTGACTAATTCCCCGGACGAAGAGTTGTCAGGAGTTCAGGAGGGAGTTCAAGACAAGGATTATGAGGGAATAGTCTTCGATGATGTCATGGATCTCTCTTTGTTGGTTGGAGAGGGTGCAAATGAGGAGTCTGACGAAAGTGATGAGGACAGTAAGTTTTCTGATCTTTCCCCGATTGACCTGACCTTGATGGATGATGCCTTGGTGGAGATGACTGTTGGCCAGGGCTCGGATAAAAAGCCTAATGAGGGGTCTGAGGCTGATGATGATTTGCAGCTGTCCATGGATGAAGTAGACAAGTAGACTCCGTCTTACCTTTTGTGAGCGTGTTGTTGTCTGATAATTCGCTTGACAGATTGGAAGACGTCAATTATCTTGCCGCGCTGATGTGCCGAGATAGCTCAGTCGGTAGAGCAGCGGACTGAAAATCCGCGTGTCCCTGGTTCAATTCCTGGTCTCGGCACCAAAAAAATTAAGGGGTTACGGTTTATGCCGTAGCCCCTTCTTTTTTGCCCCGCCTAGTTTGTTCAACGCATGTCCAATCTAGACTTTATTGGGGTTTGTGCCGTCGTCGTGGTCTAAATTTCGATTGGTTATGTCGAGTGCTGCCGATCCTTGCTATTTTTTTGGTAACTGTCCAGCAGTGCCACATCTGCGTTGTTATCGGCCTGCTCATGTGCGAAAAGCACACATCGCAGGCCGATGCCTAGCATCTGCGGCACTGCTGAATAGTTACGGTTCTGGGCTTCGACATCTTTCTGGGTCAGAAGGTGGATAGTTACTTTTTTTGTATCCTTCTGGCGGATGTCTCGTTGTTTTCCCCGTCTTCTTGGCGCTTGATTTGTTGAGTGAGATAAAGTAATTTTTGGTATTTTTTATTCTGGATGGTTAGGGTGGTTTCATGGGAAGGTATGGAACTATTCCGCTTAAAGCTTATAATGGCGCAATTTTGACCAGCGACGGTGTGGGTCAGAGGAGAGTGGGGTTATGAAGATATCGAAATGCACGGTATTTACTAGTGGGCTGAATGGCGCTGAGGCAGCGTTTGGGGAGGAGGCTGTTAAATGGGGGCAGGAGGAGTGTGTGCTTACTTTTGCCGGGCATCAGATTAGCCGTCATGATGCAAAGACTGTAGTGACTTTGTCCGAAGATGATCTGCAACGAGGTGATATCAGTATGGAGATTGTTTCCAAGATGATGCATCGTACTTATTATAGCGCTGATAAGATTAGAAAAATATTGCAGGCGATTTTTCATGTAATTAATCGGGGGCATCAGGTTTTTGTGGTCGGGATGATTCTTGATGATGACACGGTCAAGGGTGGTACCGGGTGGGCGGTCGAGCTGGCAAAACTTTTCAACCGACCGTTGTGTGTTTTTGACCAGCAACGCGAGCAGTGGTATAGCTGGCAGGGTGGGATTTGGCAGGAGGATACCCCGCAGATCAGCTATGATACCTTGGCTTGCTCGGGAACGAGAAATCTGACCGAGGCGGGACGCAAGGCGATATCGGAACTTTTTAGTGGGGCGTTCAGCTCGTAAATCTCGTTCTTTGTGGTTGACAGTATGTTGTTGGCCGTGTATAAATATAAGTTTTTTTATGGACAAACGGTTCTCGCTCTGGGGCCGTTTTTTATTTTTACCACCATGAGTCGCAAGCAGGCTGATATTGATTGTCCCTTGCTCTCGTGGCTTAAAAGTTTCAGAAATACCTGAAAAGGAAGCAGAGATGAAAAAGGATTTGGATAAAGTTAGGAATATCGGTATCAGCGCTCACATCGATTCAGGCAAGACGACCTTGACCGAGCGGGTATTGTTTTATACCCAGAAGATTCACGCTATTCATGAAGTCCGTGGTAAGGATGGTGTTGGCGCTACAATGGACTCCATGGAGCTTGAAAAGGAACGTGGAATTACCATTCAGTCAGCTGCAACATATTGTACATGGAAGGGGCATGACGTTAATATCATTGATACCCCTGGTCATGTCGATTTCACTATTGAAGTAGAACGGGCACTCCGCGTACTTGATGGCGCCGTGTTGATTCTCTGTTCCGTTGGCGGTGTTCAATCTCAGAGTATCACCGTTAATCGGCAGATGACCCGTTACAAGGTTCCACGGGTAGTATTTATCAACAAGTGCGATCGTACTGGCGCCAACCCCAAGCGGGTTACCGCCCAGGTGCGTGAAAAACTTGGTTTGAATGCAGTCCCCATTCAGCTTCCGATTGGCTTGGAGACTGAACTGAAGGGTGTTGTTGATCTGGTCACGATGAAGGCCGTGTATTTTGAAGGAGATAACGGGGAGATTTTGCGCGAAGATGTCATTCCTGCAGGACTTCAGGCTGAGGCAGATGCTGCTCGCGAGACCTTGCTCGATGCGGTTTCTATGTTCTCTGATGAGTTGATGGAGGCTGTTCTTGAGGGAACACCCACAGAGCAGATGATCAAGGCTGCTGTGCGCAAGGGGACTTTGTCCCTTGAATTTGTACCGGTCATGATAGGTTCCGCCTATAAAAATAAGGGTGTACAAAAATTGTTGGATGGAGTGAATGATTATCTGCCCGCTCCAAGTGAAATCGTAAACACGGCTTATGACTTGGATAAGAACGAAGAAGAGGTAGTCGTTTCCAGTGATCCAGACAAGCCGTTGGTCTGTCTGGCGTTTAAACTGGAGGATGGACGTTATGGTCAGTTGACTTATCTCCGTACCTATCAAGGTACCATGAAGAAGGGCGATTCCATCGTCAACACCCGAACCGGCAAGAAGGTCAAAGTTGGCCGCTTGGTGCGGATGCACTCCAACGAGATGGAGGAGATCGATTCTGCTGGTCCTGGTGATATCGTTGCCCTCTTCGGCGTTGATTGTGCCTCCGGGGATACCTTTACAACCCCAGAGATCAATCTGTCCATGAGTTCCATGCATGTCCCGGCTCCGGTTATCTCTCTTTCTATCTCTCCGGTAGATAACAAGGCTCAGGGCAATATGTCCAAGGCTCTGAATCGATTCACCAAAGAAGATCCTACCTTCAGGACCTTTGTTGATCATGAGACCAGTGAGACTATTATTTCCGGTATGGGTGAGCTTCACCTTGAGGTCTATATTGAGCGGATGAAGCGTGAGTATGGCGCCGAAGTAACTGTTGGCGCCCCGCAGGTTGCTTATCGTGAGACCATCACCAGTCGTGCTGAGTTCAACTATACCCACAAGAAGCAGACCGGTGGTTCTGGTCAGTTTGCGCGGGTAGGTGGCTATATTGAGCCGATGGAAGAGGGTGAGTACGAATTTGTCGATAAAATCGTTGGTGGTGTAATCCCCAGGGAGTTTATCTCTTCCTGTGACAAGGGTTTTGCTGGTAGTATGGACAAGGGGGCGTTGGCAGGATTTCCGGTTAATGGTATTCGTTGTGTCATTAATGATGGTGCGGCCCACTCGGTTGACTCCTCTGATATTGCCTTCCAATTGGCCTCTCGTGGTGGATTCAAGGAAGGGTACATGAAGGCAAAACCTGTATTGCTCGAGCCGATTATGAAGGTTGCTGTCGAAGGTCCTTCAGAGTTCCAGGGCTCCATTATGGGTAGTATTAATCAGCGTCGCGGAATGATCATCGGTACTTTTGAAGAGGGTGAATACACGGTTGTTGAGGCTGAGGTTCCGCTGGCCGAGATGTTTGGTTATTCAACAGTGTTGCGTTCTTTGACTCAGGGTAAGGCTGAATTTACCATGGAATTTGCAGCCTATCGTCAAGTGCCGAGGAACGTTGCTGAAGAAGTTATTGCCGCTGCGAAGAAGGCCCAGGAAAAGAAGTAACCGGTCGGCGACGAGCGTTACGATACTATTTATAGGGAATAACACTATGTTGAAAACAGATTTGATAGCAAAAAATCCAATGGGGGCATTTAATCGTGATGCCAATGGTAATGATGTTGCTCGTATGGGTTTGGTTATTGCTCGACCAGGCTTGGGCAAGACCGCAATTCTGGTTCAAATTGCCATTGACAGTATTCTGCGCGGTAAGCAGGTGGTTCATGTCAGTATTGGTGAGAATATAGAGAAGACCAAGGCTTGGTATGACGATATTTTGCTCGATATCAGCTCCAATGCCAAGCATGAAGATATGTCCGAGGTCCAGATGGATGTTCGCAAGAACCGGATGATTATGACGTTCAATGCTTCGTCTTTTAGCCGCCCAAAGCTTGAGGAAAGATTGAATGATCTGATTTATCAGGATATTATCAGGCCGTGTTGCGTGATTGTTGATGGGCTTGATTTTTCCAAGGTTGATCGTCAGACCTTAGAGGATATTCGCGAATTGCAGAAAGAGGCCAATATGAGCATTTGGTTTTCTGCGGTGACTCATCGTGACTCGCAGGCCGAAGCGGGGACCATTCCGTCTCCATGCGATACCTTAGGAGAATTGTTTGATACCGTTATAATGCTTCAGCCAGAGTCGGGTGATGAAAGTAAGATCTTTTTGAATGTATTGCAGGATACATCAGGTTGTGTTGCTCCTGGCAAATCGCTTCGTTTAGATCCCACCAGCATGGTTGTGTGGGGAGCTACATTTTAGTTTGACATGAGGGATAATGAGTCAATTTTGAAAGAGAAATTGCTCACCTTAGATGTGTTGTAAAGACGTTTTAAGCCCCACTCAGTGATAATATGACTGAGTGGGGCTTTTTTGTGTCATTCTTCTTACTGAAGTAATCGTTCACCAGAAGTGTTGAGCGTGCGGATTTCACCGGACTGTAAACGTTTATCGGGTGCCCCAGATGCGCGATTTATATTGACCCGCTTCGTCGGTCAATAAAGCGGTCTGCGAAGTGTGCTAGTTGCACATGAGCAGGCCGCTAACAAAGCAGATGGGGTGCCCGGTGAACGTTTACTTACTGAATAATAGTAAATGTGCTGATCACACGAAAATTCAAACAGATACCATAGAGTTATTTAGATGGTGATTGAGCAGAGGGAGAGTGCTTTCAGCTCACTTGACCTGATTGCGTTACATTTTATTGAGGGATACCATGAAATTCAGGCCTTGTATTGATTTACACCAGGGTCAGGTGAAACAGATTGTTGGCTCTACTTTAACTGATACAGCCCATAATTTGAGTACCAATTTTACCTCAGAGCAGCCCTCCTCGTTTTATGCTGAGATGTATCGGCAGGATGCCCTTACCGGGGGGCACATTATCAAACTGGGCCCAGGGTGCGACCAAGCGGCCATTGAAGCCTTGCAAGCGTATCCTGGAGGGATGCAGATTGGTGGTGGCATAACTGGAGATAATGCCCGGTTCTGGCTCGATCAGGGGGCGAGTCATGTTATTGTTACCTCTTATGTCTTTCGTGATGGGAAAGTTCTTGAAGCTCATCTCGATGAGCTGCTCGATAAAGTCGGTCGTGATCGACTTGTCTTGGATTTAAGTTGCCGTAAGCGCGGGGATTCATATTATATTGTTACTGATCGTTGGCAAAAATTTACTGAAATGATCATCTCTCCGGAAACTCTTGCTTATTGTGCAAAATTTTGTGCAGAGTTTCTTGTCCATGCTGTTGATGTCGAGGGAAAGTGTGCTGGGATAGCAGAAGATTTGGTTGTTGACCTAGGATCTTGGTCTCCGATACCTGCAACTTATGCTGGAGGGGTCAAGAATTTGGATGACCTGTACCGAGTGAAGGTCTTGGGCAAGGGACGACTTGACGTGACTGTTGGCAGCGCTCTCGATATTTTTGGTGGTCAAGGAATCGCTTATCATGATGCCGTGCTGTTTAACAGAGAACAGGGCTTGCCATAAGAAATAACTGGTCTCTCCATCTCTGCCGTGATACCCTTAAATCTATTGCTTTGGCCATACTTGCCAAGGAGTATTTTCTCGTCCCTGTGAGGATTTCATGGAGTCCAGTGATCATCTGACGCATGTCATACAGGCCTATATCGACCGGATGCCGAGTCTGTCAACCACGGTAAACAAGGTCCTTGAGGTTTGCAATTCCCCTAAGACTTCTGCCAATGACTTGAATCGGGTGATTTCTCTGGATCCGGTTCTTACCGGTCATGTTTTGAAGCTGATCAATTCCGCTTATTATTCCTTGCCGAATCAGGTGTCATCTTTGGCTCGAGCCATAATAATGCTGGGCCTGAATACTGTTAAAAATCTTGCTTTGAGTACGGCCGTTATCGGTGCTTTGGGGAAAAAGTCCTGTTTTACAGCCCTTTCTATGGATGCGTTTTGGGCTCACTCCATTTGTGTCGGGGTAACGGCGAAGGCCTTGGCCGCAGCGAATAATGTGGCCGGATCCGAGCGGGATGAGTATTTTGTTGCCGGGATGCTGCATGACCTAGGTAAAATTCCTTTAAATAAATGTTTTGCAGCTGAGTACGCGCAGGCCTTGCAATTGGCGGCCTTGGAGCAGGGATCTCTGTTGCGTTCTGAGCAACTGCTGGTGGGAATAGATCATGGGATGGCCGGTCGATTGATTGGTGAAAAATGGCGCCTCGCTCCGAGCATTGTGGATAGTCTTGCCTTTCATCATGCCCCAGAGCAGGCTCCAGCAGATTCCCGCACTCTTGTTGCGACAGTGGCTCTGGCCAATCTGTATGCTAATATTTATGAGATTGGCTCGGCCGGCGATACCTTTCCTGAAGCCCCTTTCCTGATGTCAATTCTAGAGATGATGGATTTGAAGTGGACGGATCTTGCTCCATTGCATGCAATAGTCCGAATGGAACTTGATAAGGCGCAGGTATTTTTAAAATTGACGGAGTAAGAAAAGTGATGAGAGTGAAGTTTTGGGGAGTTCGCGGATCGATCCCTTGCCCAGGAGGACACACTGCAAAGTATGGAGGAAATACTTCCTGCATCGAAATTCGATTTGATGATGTTGGTCGTCAGATCATCATTGATGCTGGATCAGGTTTGCGGGAGTTAGGCAACTTTATGATGGGCCATGATCTTCCTAAAGGTCCGATTTCGACCTCGATCTATCTTTCCCATACCCACTGGGATCATATTATGGGTTTTCCTTTTTTCACCCCGATATATCTCCCTTCCACGCGTATTGAGGTTTTTGGTCCGGTGAGCCACGAGAGTGATACCTTGGAGACTATTGTCGGCGGCCAGATGACCTACCGGTATTTCCCCGTTCGGCAGGCTGAATTGGCGGCTACTATTAGTTATGCCAACCTCAAGGAGGGGCGGTTCGATCTTGGAGATGGGATTACTCTTACCACAAAATATCTCAATCACCCCATTCTTTGTCTTGGCTATCGGTTTGAGTATCAGGGTAAAGTATTCTGCACGGCCTATGATACCGAACCCTACCAGAACTTATTTTGTACTGATTCAGATTCAACCGAGTATGATGAGGGGATGGCCCTTGAAGGTGAAGTGGTAGCAAGAGAACAGAATGAGGCGCTGGAGTCTTTTGTTGCTGGCGCTGATCTGTTGGTATATGACGCTCAATATACTCAAGGGGAGTATATCCCTGGCAAAGTAGGATGGGGTCATTCTTCAATGGAATTTGCTATTGCTGTTGCCAGGCGCCGTCAGGTCAAGAGGCTCGCTCTGTTTCATCACGAGCCTGTAAGGACTGATGGGGAATTTGATGAGCTGGCTGCGATCTATGCTCAAACAGGTGATGGGGATGGCCCTGAGATATTTTTTGCCAGGGAGGGGGGCGAAATCATTCTCTAGAGCACCGTTGTTCGCGGGGTTTATTTTTTGTGTACTAAGCCAATGCTGCCGATACGAAGAATATCAAGGTAAGGAGCATAGCGTATGGTTGTATACGAGATAAAAGATCCGGCTGCTGTCGTGACGAATGCTCAGCCCAAGCCTCTCCGTTCCGATATTGAGCCAACGATTGCTGTGCAACATTCTCGAGCGATAGGAAGACTCACGGGTGGTCGGCGGGAGCAAGCTGAGCAGGAACGGGAGGGGAGGCGCCGTCGAATGATAGCATTGGACGGCGCTGCGATGCGAGAGGTGCATCGTTTGTTGGATGAGATTAATACCCAGTTAGCGGCTCAGGGCACAATGATCCATTTGGCTATGGTGGCGAACGAAGAAGGTGTCGCCATTGATCTTTACGACTGCTCGGACGCTAATGTCTGTCGGTGTATTCATGATATCAGTATTGACATCAACGACCTGCCAATACTGCTTGCCCGGCTGATGCAGAAGACAGGAATCATGGTGGATAGAGTATTGTAGTCAGGGTTTAAAATTTTTGGTATGGCGGCATATTGGTTCGCTTGGCCATTTCTCGAACTATATTAAAGTCAGCGTCCTTTGTGTCTTCGTACCCATCCGCCAAGGCGTGTTTCAACACCTTGATCCTTTCTCCGTTGTACTCCACTGTGGTCTCTGGCGTAATTGCCAGGAGAGTTTGTTTGAATTTTTCAGCAAAAGCAGGATCAACCTTCTGGGTAACGGCGAAGTTGCAATAGGGAATAGACTCTCCCTTGGCCACGATCCGAAAATCTTCCATGTCAATCTTATTATCTGCGGCCATATTCTCGATATCACTTATCGGGATGGCTCCCGCATCAAATTTTTCAAAAAGCACTCCATAGATTACCTGTTCATGTTTGAACGAGCCTTTAGGGACGGTATAAAAGGCTAGATCTTTTTCGGGATCGAGTCCGTGTTGCTGGAGAACATCGACTTGGCTCATGAAACCGGTAGGGGCCAGGGTCGGGCCAAACAACATCGTCTTTCCTTTGAGATCTTCCACCGTCTTAAT
>VMSU01000029.1 GCA_013792005.1 Desulfobulbaceae bacterium | reverse complement strand
TCCCGAGAAAGATAATCCGTTCTTTCAGTAGTCTGGAATAGATGTCGTAGGCCCGCTCACCACGCGGGCTTTGTTCGACTACCATCGGTATCAGGTTCATGATTCGACTCCTGAGTCCTTTGCCTCGGCGGCAACAAAATTGACTGTGGCTGAATTTTTCAGGAAGGCCAGAATCTTCTCGTTCAGCAATTCGTTCATGAAGGGGAGCAAATTATTACGTCCTTTGAAGTACTCTTTGACCTCGTCAATCTTCATTCCGTACTGGTCGGCGATCCGTTTGTAGCCGGTAGTGATGTCCTCATTGCTGAGTTTGATGTCTTCGACTTCAGCGATCTTTTTGAGGATAAAGTCACCTTTAACCCGCTTCTCGGCGGCCGAACGGTAGGTCTCGGCCAGCTTTTCGCGGCTGAGGCCAATGGCTTCAAGGGTCAGGTTTTGACGTTCCAAGTTGGTCTCGAAGTCCTTGGCCAAGGCATCAATTTCGTAGGCGACCAGACGGGCCGGTAAATCGAAATTATGGGCTTCGACTATCTTCATCATGACTTTGTCAGTGATGTCTCCTTCCATGGCCTTCTCTTTCTCTTTACGGATTTTTTCGCTGATACTTGAGGTTAAATCGGCCAGGGTGGTAAATTCATCGTTGACATCCTTGGCAAAGTCGTCATCGATTGCAGGCAGAAGGCGTTCCTTGATGTCCTTGACCGTTACTTTGAACTCTACAGTCTTGCCGGCCAGGGTGGTGTTGGCGAAATCAACGGGAAACTGAACCTCGCGCGTGGTCTCCTCTCCTTTGTTCAGGCCGATCAGCATCTCTTCAAACTCTTTCCCATATCGGCCAGAGCCGATATCAACCGGAAATTCGTGGCCAGTCACATGTTTCATGGCCTCACCATTCTCGTAGCCCTGAAAGTCGATGATGATCAGGTCATCCTGCAGTACGCCCCTGCCGGTGGCGGCTTGAAGCGGCGCTATCTCCCGCCGGGTCAACTCGAGTGCTTTGTTGATCTCTTCTTCTGTGACAGTGATTTCCGGGTGCTCGATAGTGATGTCCTTGTATGCTCCGAGTTCAAATTCCGGCTTGACTTCAACTTCAGCCTCATAGGCAAAAGAGCCGTCGTCGGCAAAGGTAAAGGTTTTGATGTCGGGATGTACCACAGCGTTTAGTTTGACCTTGGCTAAGGCATCAAAATAGGTTTCCTGAATCAGGGCGTCGCCAACCTCATTTTTGACCCGGTCGCTGTAGCTTTTCTCCAGGACCTTCATCGGCACCTTACCCTTGCGAAAGCCCTTGATGGATACCTGGGATTGTAATTTATTGTAGGATGCGTCAAGTTTCGGGGCAACAACATCCTTAGGCAGGGTAATCTTCAACGATTTTCTCAGTGCACTGAGGTTTTCAACAGCAACTTCCATCGAATCCTTCCTTATGATTGTGAGAGTTAATGAGCAGGGCCAGAGTCGGGTTTATTTTGAACTGGCTGTAAAAACAAAAGACGCCAACCCATGGGCAGGCCGGCGTTCTTCTTGACATGTCATGATGGTGCGAGAGGGGGGAGTCGAACCCCCAACCACTCACGTGGGCTGGATCCTAAGTCCAGTGCGTCTACCAATTTCACCACTCTCGCAATGTGTCGCAAAATAATCAACTTTGCCAGACCAGTCAAGGCTGGCGTCTTAAATAAATGAATCATGGTGTGACTGGGAAGTGTGCGCTCACTGTTAACCAGTCAATAACAGCCAAGTTTTGGGGATTAGACGGATGTCGCTCGGGTGGAGTACATGGGAAGTTGATGCCCCAGTATCAATTAATATTCAATTGACATCATCATCGTTCCCTGCTAGCTAGTAGTGTTCTTTTTTTGTAACTATCCACCTTCTGACCCAGAAAGGTGGCGAAGCCCAGAACCGTAACTGTTCAGCAGTGCCGCAGATGCTAGGCATCGGCCTGCGATGTGTGCTTTTCGTACATGAGCAGGCCGATAATAGTATGTGTTGCTTGCCTTGAAATTAAAGGTTGAGTCTCCAGACGATTTATTCATTTAGGAATTTTCTTTTTTCGCTCAGTGATCAGTAAACACAGGAACTATCATGCCATTAAATAAGGATAACTTCAAACCCGCTGCCCGAGGGACATTGATTGGCAGTCTGCCTGTGGCCGATTATGGTCAGGCTCTTGATCTGATCATGGCCCACACCCCGGACATTCCTCTTTGGCCGCAATTGCCCTCCAATCCTCTTGAGCGGATGATGAATCAGTTTGTCGAAGGTCTTCCGGGGGTTGTCGAGAGTGACAGTCGAACCTATTTCGATGTGTCTGGTCCTGGGTTTGAGGAAGAACAACTCGCTTTTTTTGAGGATTACCTTGCTGTCGCCGAGTCAACTGCCGCTACCTTGTCTTCACGCTTTGTGGTTTCTGAAGAGAGGGCTAGAGGGATTTATGAACTGAAAAAACGGGCCGCTCAGCACCCTGAAATCTTGGCGGTCAAGGGCCAGATTACCGGACCTTTTACCCTGCTTACCGGACTTTCAGATCAGGATCATCGCTTGGGTTATTATACTCCGGAATTTCGCGAGATGGCGGTCAAGGCACTGGCCATGAAGGGGGCTTGGCAGGTAGAATTCTTGAAGGACCTCAAGGTGCCGGCGCTGGTTTTTATCGATGAACCGGCGTTGGCAGGACTTGGTTCCTCTGCCTTTATCAGCATCAGCAAGGATGATATTGCTCAAGACTTAAGTGAAGTCATTGGCGCTATCAAACAGGCCGGTGGCTTGACCGGAATTCATGTCTGCGCTAACACCGACTGGAATTTTCTGCTCTCTCTAGATCTTGATGTCTTGAGTTTTGATGCCTTTGGCTTTTTTGATCGGTTGATTATCTGCAAGGAGCAGATCCATGAATTTATGGCCCGAGGTGGGGTGATTGCCTGGGGAATTGTGCCTACAGGCGATGTCTCGAGCATTGTCAGTGAAACTTGTGATTCTCTGGTGGCACTATGGGAGAAGCAGGTTGAGGCCCTGGTGGGTGGTGTCTGGGATAAGGAGGCGATTATTGCTCAGAGCATGATTACCCCGAGTTGTGGAACGGGGGCCTTGCCCTTGGATGCAGCGAGTAAAGTATTGGCTCTGGTCAGTGAGGTCTCGGCGGCTATTCGTGCACGATACGTAACTGAAGAGTTGGGTTACGGTCCCCAAAAGGCCTAATCAAACCTACAAAAAAAATCAAGAGTTTCAGTATTCTCGTAGGTTGGGTTAGCAAAGCGTAACCCAACACCTAAGGTGCCATTATTGTTGGGTTACGGCCTAGTGGCCTAACCCAACCTACGAGAAGTCAAGAGTTACAATTTACTAGAATTATTTCACATATAACAGATAAGAGAAACAGCGTCATGGATGAATTGAATCAAGTTTTGCAGCAGCGGCGTCAAAAGGCCCAAGAGTTGGCCGATCTAGGCGCTAGCCTCTACGCCAACGACTTTAAGCCCTCTCACACTATTCGTGAAGTTTTGGCTAAGACTGAGGAAAACGGTGGTGTTTTTCATGGAGATGGACCGCAATATGCTATTGCTGGCCGCATCATGTCGATCCGTAAATTTGGTAAGGCTGCTTTCCTTCACCTGCAGGACGCCTCAGGTAGAATGCAGGTTTATGTTAAAAAGGACGATGTTGGTGATGAGGGTTTTGCTTTCTTTAAGAAGTTTGATATTGGTGATATTGCTGGATTTAATGGTCCGTTGTTTACCACCAAGACTGGGGAAGCGTCGATTGCGGCTACGTCGCTGAAACCGATTACCAAGTCGCTTCGGCCGCTTCCGGAAAAGTTTCATGGTCTCACGGATGTGGAGACACGCTACCGTCAACGCTACGTTGATCTGATCGTCAATCCTGAAGTTAAGAATACCTTCAAGAAGCGGATTGAGATCATTCGCCTGGTTCGGGATTTTCTCAATAATCGCGGGTTCATGGAAGTGGAGACGCCGATGATGCATCCCATCGCCGGTGGAGCCACGGCCCGGCCTTTTAAAACTCACCATAACGCTCTTGATATGACTCTTTATCTGCGGATTGCCCCGGAGCTTTACCTCAAAAGGCTTCTTGTAGGAGGGTTTGACCGGGTGTTTGAGATTAATCGTAATTTTCGGAACGAAGGGCTCTCTACCCGACACAACCCTGAATTTACGATGCTTGAGTTCTATCAGGCCTATGCTACTTATCATGATTTGATGGATTTGACCGAGGAGATGGTCTCCTGGATCGCTGCCGAGGTGGTGGGGACTACCCTGATTACCTATCAGGGCCAGGAGGTAGACCTTACCCCTCCTTGGCGCCGATATACTATGGATGAAGCCTTGATCGAAGTGGGTGGGATTTCAGCGGAGATTCTGGCTGATCCGGCCAAGCTTTTTCAGGCAGTCAAAGAACACGGCATAGCTCTTGATGCCAGCGCTGGTCCAGGCAAGGCCAAGACCGAACTTTTTGAAAAGCTGGTGGAGGAGAAATTGATCGATCCTACCTTTATTACCGCTTACCCCACCGAGGTCTCTCCACTCGCTCGTCGTAACGCGGAAGACCCGTCGGTGACCGACCGCTTTGAGTTGTTTATTACCGGACGCGAAATTGCTAACGCCTTCAGTGAGTTGAACGACCCCATTGATCAGCGTCAACGGATGGAGTTACAGATTGCCAATCGGGGTGATGATGAGGAGATATCTTCTGAACTGGATGCCGATTTTCTGCGTGCCTTGGAGTACGGGATGCCGCCGGCAGCGGGACAGGGGATTGGTATTGATCGTTTGGTCATGCTGCTTACTGACAGTCCTTCTATTCGTGATGTCATTCTCTTTCCTCATCTGCGTTCAGAGGTCATGGGATAAATATGCGCTTTGAGTGGTTTGTCTGTCTCCGTTACCTGAAGGCCAAGCGGAAGCAGAATTTTATCTCCTTGATTTCTGTTATCTCCGTAGCTGGTGTTGCCATCGGAGTTATGGCCCTGATCATTGTTCTTTCGGTTATGACCGGATTTACAGATGAACTCCGAGATAAGATCTTAGGTATCAACTCCCATATTGTTGTTCAGAAACTTGAGGGCCAGATCAGTGATTACTCTGAGATGGCCAGCCAGTTGGATGCAATCCCCGGAGTGGTCGGGACTACACCCTATGTTGTGACTCAAACCATGATCACCAGCGCTGACGCAGGGACAGGCGCTATTGTCAGGGGGATTGACCCTCAGAGCGCTAACCGGGTCCTGGATTTGGATCGCCACCTGAAAGGGGGGGCCATTGCCGACCTGGAGTTGCCAGTAGGACGGGGCGGGGTGCCAGGCATCATCCTCGGCAATGAACTTGCTAAGCAGCTTCGAGTCTTTCCAGGGAGTCGTATTCGGCTGATGTCCACTGCCGGGGCATTGACCCCGATTGGAATTTTGCCCAGGATCAAGACCTGCGAGGTCATTGGCATCTTTAAGACTGATATGTACGAGTACGATTCCGCCATGGCTTTCGTCTCAATGCCGGTAGCGCAGGATTTTTTGGAATTGGGCCAGGATGTCCATGGGGTAGAGGTCCGGTTGACCGACATCTTCAAGGCTCATGAAATGGCACGTCAGATTGAGGAACAATTGGGGCAGGGTACAGTGGCTCGGGATTGGATCAGCACCAATAAGGGGCTTTTCTCTGCCCTTGAGTTGGAAAAAAAATCGATGTTCATTATTATTACCCTGGTGGTGGTGGTGGCCGCCTTTAACATCGTCAGTACCCTGATCATGGTGGTGATGGAGAAAAATAAGGATATTGCCATTCTGAAATCTATGGGGGCCAGGGCCTCTCAGATTATGAAGATTTTTATCTATGAGGGACTGATTATCGGCATCTCCGGGACTGTGGCCGGGGTCTTGGGCGGAGTGGCGGTGTGTGATGTCCTGCGCCGCTATAAATTCATCAAATTGCCTGAGGTTTATCCCATCTCCACCCTGCCGGTTGAGGTAGTGCCTCAGGACGTGCTGCTCATCTCGGCAAGTGCGGTGCTTATTACCTTGCTTGCCACCCTTTACCCATCGTGGCAGGCAGCAAAAATTGATCCGGCCACGGCTCTGCGTTATGAATAATTCCGAGCCGCTCCTGCACGCCAGGGGCATCTGTAAGGCATTTGAACTGTCGGGGACTATCGAAATCCTCAAGGACTTAGAGATCTGTATCGCCGCTGGGGAGATGATTGCCATCATTGGAGCGTCTGGTTCGGGTAAGACGACTCTTCTTAATATCCTAGGCACCTTGGAGCGCCCTGATTCTGGCACAATCCACTATCGGGGGGATGAAATTCTCGCCAGGAGCGATAACGAACTCTGCCGCTTCCGTAATAAATCCATCGGTTTCATGTTTCAGTTTCATCATCTGCTTCCAGAATTCAATGCTTTGGAGAATATCATTATGCCTGGGATCATCGCCGGGCATGATCGTCATGAGTTGGATCATGCAGCACAGGAACTGCTTGCTAAGATCGGTCTTGCCAACCGGATTCGGCATAAGGTTGGTGAATTGTCCGGCGGTGAGCAGCAGCGCGTTTCTCTGGCCCGGGCCCTGATATTGAAGCCTGCCCTGCTCTTGGCCGACGAACCAACCGGTAATCTCGATCCTGATGCCGGTCTCAGGGTGTTCGATCTGATGGCGGAAATGAACCAGACGTGGGGGGTCTCCACAGTCATGGTGACCCATAATTATGATCTTGCTCGGCGGATGGGACGTTGTTTGACCCTTCGGGAAGGGCGTTTGCAGTAATGGATAATATCAGTGAGAGTGGTCACCCTTGGCAGGGTGCGTCAACCGGCAACCGTCAACTGTTCCGATACCTTCTTTCCGATGCAATAGAGATTGAAATTCAGCCCTAGATACGGTAAGGAAAGTATAATTTTCAGTTAGTTGGTCTCAGTTTCCAAATCGATGTATCTTCTTCAACTTCCGTTGCCTGCATTCAGGCGAAAGGCCAAAGGTATAAGGTCAATGCGAATCATAAAACTTCGGCATTCCACCGCCCGTCATATTGTGCTACGAATGATCCCTTTTTCGTGGACTATACTGGCCCTCTTAATGAGTTTAGTGGGTATTTATCCTGAGGCTCGCGCCTTTGCTGCGGACTCTCCGCCCGTAACCGCAACGACAGTCCTGCCTGTCAAGATCAATGCGGGGGATGAGGCGGGCGCAGTTACTCTTGAAGCAGATCAAGCCTTGTATAACGCTGTCAAGGATCTTGGCTTTTCCTTTGTTTCTCGTTCCGAGGCCCAACAGGCTGTTGACTATACTAACGGGGTTTGGCCTCCTCCGGTAAGTGCACTCGGTACCCTGATCACCGGCACGACCGACTACTTGTTAACCGGCAGTCTTACCAAGATGGGTACGGTGGTTTCCATCGATATGGTGGTTATTGATGTTCTCGCTCCAGATCAGATCAAGTATTATTTTGATGAGGGAAAAGCCAGCGATTTGGCTACTATTTTCGCTCGACTTACCAAAAATGTCCAGTCGTTCACCAACCGGGCTACCCGTGTCGCTAGTATCGCCATCAGCGGCAACAAGAAGATCGAATCAGGCGCCATCATCCACAAGGTAACACTGAAGGCAGGCGATCAGTATCAATCTGCTTCCCTGCGCCAAGCGATCAAAGATATTTATGCGATGGGGTATTTTGATAATATTCTTGTTCATTCGAGCGATACTGCCGAGGGTAAGGCGCTGATTTTTGAAGTTACCGAAAAACCGGTGGTCGGCCAGATCTCGATTGACGGTGAGGATGAGTTGAAGGAGGAGAAGATCCGGGAAGTGATCACGGTGACGGTCAATAGTATCATCAGCACTCAGGATGTGCAGAGGTCTGCCGAGGCTATCAAGCAACTCTATAAGGACGAAGGGTATTATAACACCACAGTTGTTTCTGACACCAAAGTCGCTAAGACCGGCAAGGTTGATGTCTCCTTCACCATCAAGGAGGGGCCTAAGGTCTATATTAAGGAGTTAACTGTTACCGGCAATACGGCATTTAAGAGTAAGGCTCTGGTAAAGATTCTGCAGACCTCTAAAAAGGGGTGGTTTTCCTGGTTTACGGATAGTGGGATCTTGAAACGTGATCTGCTGGCACAGGATGCAGACAGGTTAGTTGCCTTCTATAACAATAACGGCTTTGTCGATGCTAAGGTCGGTGAGCCTGAGGTAACCCAGAAGGATGAATGGCTTTTTATTAATTTCAATATCGCCGAGGGCGACCGTTACAAGGTCGGCACCGTGGATTTAAGCGGTGACCTCATTGAAGGCAAGAGCGATTTGATGGGATTGACACAGATTATTAAAGAGCCGTACTTTAGTCGTAAGACGTTGCGCGAGGATATCTTAAGAATTACGGACCGCTACTCAGAGAAGGGCTACGCCTTTGCTGAGGTCATACCTTCCACTGCCAAGGACGATGCTAATAAACGGGTCAATATTGTCTTGAACATCAACAAGAAAGAGCTGGTTCACATCAACCGGATCGTGATCAAGGGTAACTCGCGGACCCGTGATAAGGTCATTCGTCGAGAGATGCAGGTCAAAGAGAGTGGCCTTTTTAACTCGGTGGCGTTGAAGAAGAGTCAGGAAAAACTCAACCGTCTTGAATATTTTGAAGCGGTTGAGATTACCCCAGTGCCGACCATGGATGAAAGCTTGATGGATCTGCAGGTGGATGTCAAGGAGAAGGCGACCGGAAACTTCAGTATTGGAGCAGGCTACAGTTCGGTAGACAGCTTTATGTTCATGTCCGAGGTCAGTCAGAATAATTTTCTAGGCAAAGGACAGAGGGTGTCGCTCAAGGCCAATATCAGCGGTGTGAGCAATCAGTATAGTTTTAATTTTACGGAACCTCATCTGGCGGACAGTAACTTGCTCTTCGGCTTCGATGTGTTTAACTGGATGCGGGAGTATGACGATTTTACCAAGGATTCCCAAGGGGTTGGGCTCCGTTTTGGGTATCCGCTTTGGGAGAAGTGGCATATGTCAACCGGGTACACCTTTGAAGACAGCACCTTGAGTGATGTAAAGGATACTGCTTCAAAAATTATCAAGGATTCGATGAATATCAATGTCACCAGCTCCGTGGGACTTGGTTTTGCTCGCGACAGTCGCGATAAGTTTACAGACCCCAGCACTGGTTCCTTGAATACCATAAACTCGAAGTATGCCGGTGGAGTATTGGGTGGTGATGCCGAGTTCACCAAGTTTGAGGGGAGTTCGAGTTGGTTTTTCAGGTTGCCCTGGGAGACCACGTTCCACTATAAGCTGGCCGCGGGATATGCATTTGCCAATTCAACTGATAAACTTCCGGTCTTTGAAAAATTTTATCTTGGCGGAATGAACACGATCCGTGGCTTTAAGTCTTCTAATATCAGCCCGCGTGATCCCCCTGTTACTGGAGAGAAGATTGGTGGCGGCAAGATGTGGTATTCAAATACAGAATGGATTTTCCCACTGGTGAAAGATGCCGGGCTCAAGGGGGTGGTTTTCTTTGATTGCGGTAACGTCTATGATGAGCACGGGAACTGGGACTTCGGGGTGATTAAGAAGAGTGTCGGTGGTGGTTTTCGTTGGCTGTCACCGATGGGTCCGCTTCGTTTGGAGTGGGGCTATAACCTTGATCCCACTGAGTACGAGGTTCAGAGTAACTGGGATTTCAGCTTGGGCGGGTCGTTCTGATTTAACAGCGCGTATACGAGGGAGTTGTTAGCAGCAAGGGGGCGCCAGAAATCTGGCTGCCCCCTTGCTGCTTTTTGGGTAAGAGTGGATTGGGGAGTTTTTTCTAACTTTCCATGATATTGAAAGCGATACTGACGAAGTTAATTATTTCTGGTGGATAAGCGCAGCTACTTTCAGGTGTGCTCAGAGTGACTGTGATCAGTATCATAGTCGGTCATGATTCATCGGATGATGGGTGATGTCAGTGAGCGAGATCAGTCATTGCCCAGGTTCATTAACCGCCAACTGATAACCGTAAACCGATAACCTGAAGCAGTAAAATTAGTTATTCAGGTCGTCCATCAACCTTGAAACGGCAAGTTTGTTCAAGCGGATTGCTTTGGCAATCTGACCGTTTTTCTCATAGAATTCGGCCAGCGAGACAATCACTTCAAGCTGGGGGTTCGGGCTGATCAGGGCATGTTCCAAAATTGGAATGGCTTGGTCCAGCGAGCCTTTCTGGTAGAGGACGATGCCAAGGCCGGATAGGGCTTCATCAGACTCCTTGTCGATCTCCAAAGCTTTGCGGTATGATTGTTCTGCTTGGTCGAGTTTTCCCAAGGCATGCTGAACATTACCGAGCCCGATATAGGCATCAATTGCTTTAGGCATGATTTTGAGTGCGGTCATGAATTCGCGCAGCGCCGCTCCGTGCATCTTTTTACCCAGCATGACTCTACCGTAGTTCACTCTTCTGATGTACTCCTTTTCCTCTGTGCTTCTTGATATATTTTGTTCGAGTTTAAAGGAGTTTTGCCATTGCTCCTTGGTCCAGTCTCCTAAGAGGAATTTCAGGTTATTGGTGAGGATCTCGTCTATGTTGGAGGTATAGGGCACCACCGCTTGCAAGGTGCCATCTCCGCCAATAAGAATGGCTAAGGGCATCATGAAGACACCGTACCGATCATAGATATTACGCTTGCTATCATCAAGGACTGGGATAGTGATGACTTTGTCTTGGAGGTACCTTTTAATGGTGTCTTTTCCCTGGTCATCGGAAGAAACACCATAACACTGGACTCGGCCTTGAAAGTCGGTATTGAGTTTGGAGAGAACCTGGGCTAAGGCCAAGGACCGTTTTTCCTTGAAGGCTGGGGTTATTGAGAGGAAGATCAGGACCGAAGGTTTGCCAGTCGCAGTGTTAAAGGATACTTGTGTGCCGTTGGCGATGTCTGGGAGAGTGAATGAGGGGAGTTTGGTGTTTTCCTTGAAGTTGATCAGTTCATGGGGGGCCGATAATGTGATAGCCGGAAACAGAGCGCTCATGGCTGTCACTATGATCAATAAGATTACTCTGTACATACGTTATTTCCCCCCAGGGGTGTGGCAACGGGTACAAAGATTCATTACTTCTTCCTCATCCAGCAGCTTGGGGAAGTCTGAGGCATGGGGAGAGTGGCAGCTGACGCAGGACAATTTATCTCCTCGTGCTTTTTTGCTGCTGTCCTTGATTGAGACCGGATGTCCCTGCACCGGATGATTGTTGCCGATTCTTTTGATGGATTCATGACAGCCTAGGCACAGGTCGTTACCGGTGTTGGTCAGTTGCCGTGGATGAGAGCTGGCATGGGGGTGATGACAAGCGATGCACCCTTTGTCTTTCAGTACTCCGTGGACCACAGGTCGGCTGAGTATGTCTTGCATGTCATGGCAGAACGCGCAGAGCAGAGTTGGTTCGTTTTCGAGAAGTTTTGGCCACTTTGAGGCGTGCGGGTCGTGGCATTGGTTGCATGCCCCCATGCCGAGTGGCCCATGGACAAAGGGGAGGGTGGTGACCTCTTTTTCAACAGATGGGTGGCAAGTATAGCAGAGAATGGAAATTTCACGAACATTGTCTACGGTGAAACGAAGAGGCTCATCTTCACTCCATGGGCTCTCCTTGGCTTCCGATTGGTGGCATTGCAGACACTGCCAATTGATCGAAGCTGGGGCATGTTGACTTTGTTTTCCTTCAAAATCGTTGTGATGACAGGGAAAGCAGATCTGGGACTTAATTTTTCCCCTCGGATTGAGATCTGGCGGTGCGATGGTAAATCGGTGGCATGCCTGGCACCTTGCTTCGTTAGTGAGGGTGTGAAATGGGATGTAGGTGAAATCCTCGGGGACAAGGCCGTTCATATAACTTGGAACGAAGAAGACATCGGCGCTGTAGATTGCCTGTCCACCATCACGGAGTTCGATGGTGGTTTTTTCTGCATAGGTGAGGTGAAAACGAACGTGGAGGCTATTTTGGTGTTTGACTGCGGACACCTGTGATTTTTCAGCCGGTGATCCGTTGATGGAGAAACTGAATTGAGTGAGAGGGGACTTGGTTGGTCTGATTAAGGTGAAATAGGGCGTTGTGGACCAGATTTTTTTTATCACGGCCCCTGCTCTTGCCTGGGACGGTAAAGCAAGTCCCACGATAGTGAATATAATAAGTGATCTGGCAATGGCGGCAGTGATGGGGCTCATGGGCGGTACCTATTTCCATCGTTGATCGTACATTGTCATTAGTCGTGAAATTGCCAATTTGTTAAGGCGGTTGGCCTTGGTGTTATCCCCTTTCTTCTCATAGATGTCAGCCAGGGCGATAATTACTTCGAGTCTCGGTTCCGGTGCGATAAAGGCGCTTTCCAGTTCATGCAGGGCTTTGTCTGTATCGCCTTTGCCGTAATAGGCGAGGCCTAGTCCGGCGATAGCGCTATCGGAGTCCTTGTCGATGCCCTGCGCCTTTCTAAACACCTCCTCTGCCTTTGCCCAATCTTTCAGAGCGATATAGGTGAATCCCAGTTCAAGATGGGCTTCAATTGCTTGCGGCGCCAGTTTGATCGCATTCGAAAATTCTCTGACTGCCTGGCTGTGCATCTGTTTGCCCATCATGATTTTTCCGTAATTAACCCGGCGGATATATTCTTTTTCTTCTGAGCTTTTTGCTGTTTCCTCGGTTGGGGTCAGGGATGCCTGCAACTGTTCTTTAGTCCATTCTCCGAGGAGAAGTTTGAAGTTGCCATCGATTAACTCCCGGATATTATAAGTGTAGGGAATGACTTCGTGCAAGGTGCCATTGCCTTTGATCATCACGGCCAATGGCATCATGAATACTCCGTAACGGTCGTTTACGACTTTTTTCGGGTCGTTGTAAATGGCCATTTTACTGGCAAAGGGCTTGACATAGTCTTTGACAGTCTGTACCCCTTGGTCGTCGCTGAAGACGCCAACAATTTCGATCTTGTTTTTGTAATGATCGATGACTGCGGCCATGGCGCTTAATAGGGCGAGGGAGCGTTTTTGCCGGAATTCAGGCCTGATTGAAAAGAAGATGATCATTGACGGTTTGTCTTCTTTACCTGGGGTGAAGGTCTTGCCCTTCTGGCCATCTATGGTGTCCAGGGTAAAAGATGGTAGTGTGTCGCCAGACTTGAAGTTGCGCAGGGTGGCTTTTTCGGCCTCTTCCGCCCAGGCGGAAGAGCCGAAAATGGTGAAGAAGAGGCTTACGCCAAGTAGGGCTGCCATGAGAGGGAGGCGTGTGTTTGGCTTGATAGCAGTGACGGTCATGGTTAATCCTTTGTTAATCTTAAGTCGGCAGATGGTTATTGTTTGGTCGCTTTGGGGTTTTCGCGATCATAATCTCTTGGCTTGTGGCAGCCCACCACACAGCCACCTCCGGTATCTGTTTTGCTGAAATCCATGGTGATCGAAAAGTTTTTCTTAAAGGGGATTTCGGTCCGGATGTGTTTGGGTTGGTTGGAGGCGTGGATGTCGTGGCAGGTCATACAGGTTCTTCCATCTTTTTCGCGGTGGACGTGGACATAATGGAGATTGCTGGCGCCGTTACGAAATCCGGTTTCTATGTTTTTGCTATCGGTGATAACTCTGCTGTTGTGGCAGTTGAAACACAGTTCGTAGTGCTTCGCGTCAAAATCTTCACTGTAATTGGCGGTGAAGTTGGCCCGTAGTAACTCTTTGTGTTCAGAGCCATGGACTTGATGGCACTGGGCGCAGTCGTCGGTGCGCACCGGACCGTGTTGGTATTTGCTGCTCTTGATGAGCTTTTTAAGCTCTTTGTGACACCCGAAGCAGGCGTCCTGCATGGAAGTGTTCAGTTGTTTTTTGAAGTTGGTGGAGTGCGGGGTGTGGCAGATGGTGCATTTGCCCTCGGCCACAGGCTTGTGGGGGATGCTGCTCTTGTCGATTTGCTTTGAGACCTCGGGGTGAAGTTTGCGGTGGCACATCAGGCAGGACTCCTTGAGCGGCTGGTCGTATTTGATGTAGTTGCCGTTCTTGTCCTTAGGAGTTATCAGGTGGTTTTCGGCATCCGAGCCGTGGGGGTCGTGGCAGAGAGAGCAGTCTTTTTTGACCGGCTCATGGACGTATTTTCGTTTGAACTCATCTTCCCGCTCCTCGTGGCAGTTCAAGCACAATGCTGATCCTTCAGCAGTGAGCAGTCTCTTGAAATCAGAGATGTGGGGAGAGTGACAGGCGTTACAGTCACCAGACTCGAAGGGGTCGTGCATATATTTGTATTTGACCATACTTTTGCTGTGACAGCTGGTGCAAAGCTCGACAATTGAATCAAATTTCAGATGGTAGGCAGCATTAGATTGGTGGGGGTCATGACAGAGAGTGCATTCGCCCTGTTTGATCGGAAAATGAACTACCTTGCCGCTGCTGGCCATTCCTTCACTCTCGCTGTGGCAGGTGAAACATAAAGCGCTTCGATCCTTACTGGTGAATTTTTTGAACGGTGTGCCGTGAGGATTATGGCATTCAATGCAGGATCGGTCTGCGAAGGGGCCGTGTTTGGATTTTTTATCACCGATGGTGTTGTGGCAGGTCTGAGTGATGCAAGAGAGTTTCTGTTTGGTCGTGGTATAGTTTTTGTTTGTTGATTCCTGGGGGTGGCATTGATCACAGGCGCCGGTTAGTTCGCTGCTGCTGTGCAGATATAACGGGTTGAACCCTTTAGGTGGACGGCCGCTGTCCTTGGTGTAAAGAAAAATGGAGAAGGCAGGGGCTTTCGTTCCTGTGAGAGTCAGGGTGTTTAAACCTGATGACAGGGTGATGAGCTGGTTGAATGCTCCATTTACTGCCGGGGCGGCGAATTCCTGGTTACCTTGTGCGTTGTTGAGTTGAATGGCGCTGGCTGGGTCTTGTTCTGTGCTCAAGCCGACGACCCTAATTTGGGGTTGATTGACAAAGCTCTTGTCGGTGGGGAAGATAATGCCTGTTTTATAGCCATGGCAGAGCGCCGACGAAAAAAGGCTGATAAGAATCAGGGCAGTTGGGAGAAGGACACGGGATGTTCTGTGTTTCATTATAAGGCCTTGTGATCAGGGGTCAGGGGTATTCTTTGCCGGCGGTAGCCTCGGGCCGGTAATGATAGAAAAAATTGTATAGGAAGAATGTGATGAAATCCAGAGAATATTTTTTTTTCCACAAGAGGAGTGAAAAATGGACGTAATTCTCATGAGTCACACGGTCACTTTAATCGTTACCAGAGGAGGTCACGGGATTGTCTCTTAGTTTTGCAAACATCAGGTTGCGGAGGTAGAATTTTTTAATTTTGCAATGGTAGAAAATATCACTTAGGGGCAAAGATAACTCTTGGATTATGAGTGGAAAAAGTCGGTAGGAGTATTAATCAAGCGATAAGGACTTTTTTTCTGCTTGCCAGCTCGGAAATCTCCTGCGTAATATGTATGAGAGTCATTATTAGCCATCTAACAGAGAACGGATTTTTTATGCTAAGCGCCATCCTCACAGAAGATCAATCGTATCTTGTCCAAATCGTGGATGACGATAAGATTCTCCGCCAGATTTTGAGCATGGGAATGTCGAAGGCTGGATTTTTTACGGCGGAATCGAAAAACGGACTAGATGCCGTTGCCGATTTCCAGAACCTGATGCCTGATGCTATTCTCCTCGATGTTATTATGCCAGATCTGGATGGGTTTGAGGTCTGTTCCCGCATCCGGCGGTTGCCGGGAGGTGAGCGGGTACCAATTATCATGATTACCGGCCAGGATGATTATCAATCGATCAATCAGGCATTTGAATCTGGGGCTACCGATTTTGTTGTCAAACCGATTAATCCTTTGCTGCTTAGTTATCGGATTCGTTATATTATTCGGGCCAACCAGGCGATCTGTGATCTTGATGTCCGGGAACTGATGCTGGCCTCGGCCCGGGAGCTTGCCCACCTCACTAATTGGGAGTGGCGGGTGACAGACGATTCCGTGAGCTGGGGGGAGGCGATGTGCCGGATGGTTGGTATTCCACCGGGGAGTGCGCCACGGTCCTATGAAGAGTTTCTCGATTTGGTCACTATTGAAGATCGTAAGGCCGTGAGTGATGCAATCGCGTATGCGTTGGAACGCAATAGCAATATCTCTTTTGAGCATCGCCTGATCACAGCAGACGGAATTGAGTTGACGTTTCGACAGGATGGAGTTGTGATGAGGGGTACGGATGGCGCACCGACTCAAATTCTTTTTACCTGTCAGGATATTACTCAGACCAAGATTGCTGAACAGAAGATTAAATTTCTCGCGTATTATGATCGACTGACCGGGCTGCCAAATCGTTTTCTCTTTAAGGAACATCTGGCCAAAGCCCTGACCAATTGTCGCAGGAATGGGTTGTTTCTGGCGGTGCTCTATATAGATATTGATAATTTTCGAAACATTAATAATACCTTTGGCCGAGAGATTGGTGACAGGATTTTAAAAGAGGTCTCTTCCAGGCTGCGCGAATGCTTGCGTCGCTCTGATACTGCCGGTAATGTTGCAGATAATGAAGTGACCGCCCGTTTTGGCGCGGATGAGTTCGGTATCATCTTGGAGGGGCTCAAGGATATGGCGGATGCTGCCATCGTCGCTCGCCGGATCATTGACATCCTGACCAAGGTGATCTTGGTTGGTGATAATGAAATCTTTCTCAATTCACGGGTTGGGGTATCTGTTTTTCCTAATGATGGAGAGAGCGTTGATGATTTGATGAAAAGTGCCGATTCGGCGTTGTCATGCGCTAAGGAACTGGAACGAAACAGTTATCAGTTTTATACGGCGGAGCTTAACACTAAGGCCTTTGCTCGTTTTGCCTTAGAAACAAGTCTACGTCGGGCGGTGGAGCGGCAGGAGTTCGTCTTGCTCTATCAACCCCAAGTCAGTCTGGCAAGTGGCAGGGTGACCGGGGTTGAAGCCCTGATTCGCTGGATACATCCGGATTTGGGGATGGTTTCTCCCCTGGAGTTCATTCCTTTGGCAGAGGAGACCGGCTTGATTGTTCCGATTGGCGCCTGGGTGTTGCGTACGGCCTGCGCCCAGTGCCAGGCATGGTTTGAGGCGGGTATGGAGATCAGGGTGGCGATTAATCTTTCCGCCGGGCAGTTTAAAGATGAGACGCTTATTGATGATATCAGGAGAGTGTTGTCCGAAACCAAGGTCAAGCCTGAACTCATTGAGCTGGAAATTACGGAATCCATGTTGATGGACAATGTCGATGGCAGTATTGATCGGTTGGATAAGATCAGCCAGTTCGGGTGCCGGTTGTCAATCGACGATTTTGGCACCGGGTATTCGTCACTCAATTATCTGAAACGGTTCCCGGTGGATGTGCTGAAGGTGGACCGCTCGTTTGTCAGTGATCTGACCGATAGTGAGGATGATGCCATGATCGTTAAGGCCATCGTTACGTTGGCCCATAACCTTGATCTTGAGGTGGTTGCCGAAGGGGTGGAAACCAGGGATCATTTGAGTTATCTTTCCTACCTTGGTTGTGATCTGATTCAGGGGTATCTGGTCAGTCGGCCTGTGACCAGTAAGCAGGTAGAAGCATTTTTCGGGGACTGGACAATCAGCAACTTGACTTAGGGCCTCGGTCGTAATAAATTGTCCCAATATTGCGTAGGATTTCCGATCGTATTCGAGGAGCGGTAACAGGCGCATAGCAGCGCTATGTAACTGTTACCGGGACGAAGAAGACGACCGGAAAGACAAGCAAGATGGGATGATTTTTTTGACCGAGGCCCTTAACTGCTCAGGTTGTCGGTTTGCGGTTGTCAGTTGACCGTAGACCAGTAATTGATTGTCGACAAGCAAGGGAGTTAACTTGTTTCGACATTCACCCACTCTCCGCTAGCGGCGGAGAGCTGCGCTGCCTCGCAAACCATAACTGCAGCGAGACCCTCCTCCCCTGGAATTGGATTATCTCCGCTCCCTTCAAGAAAGGATAGCCAGTCTGCAAGCAGTGGCCTGAGCGCTGGATGTAGAGGTTCATGCGCCTGGGGCGTAATGATCGTGCCCTGCACCAGCTCAATCATTCCGTGGACTTGGTCTCCTTGGAGTTGTCCTTCGTCTCCCGTGAACTCATAACGCCCCGCCCGTGCCGATCCGACCTTGCCCGCTATCACCATCCCCACCAAACCTTGTGACATTTCAATTTGTGCTGAGAATAGATCTTCAAGCCTGGGATTATGGACCTGGAAAGATGATGCTCTGATTCGGATAAATTCTTGTCCGGTGATGAACCTGATCGCGTCAAAGACATGGACCGCTGTATGAAAGATGACTCCACCTCCAGCTCGCTTGGGGTCAGTCAACCAGGGGAGAGTTGATGGTTCCAGGTGGTGAGAGGCAGAGAAGGCATGGAGCCGTCCGATAGAGGGCAGGGCATGGCGTAATCCGGTGATGATCGGGTTGTACCGCAGGGTCTGGGCGACGGTGAGTGGCAGCCCGGCTTCTCGGAAGTCGATTACCATGGATTTAGCTGCGGCAGTGTCAACTGTCAGGGGTTTTTCGATCAGGAGCGGTTTTCTGTAGTGCAGGCAGGCCGCGGCTATGTGCGGGTTGAGGTCGGGAGTGGTGACACTGATTATTGCCTCAGTGCGTGGGTCGGCAATGAGGTCACGCCAGTCGGCGTGGAAGATGGCATGCCATTTTTTGGCTTGCTCTTCTCCCTCAGATTCTGATTGCCTGCAGATAGCAGTTAACTCGGCGCGATCAGCGAAATCTTTGAGCAGATGGTTGGCATAGCGGCTACCATGTTTGCCGGTGCCGATGATGCCAATTTTTCGATGAGTCATTCTCTTTTGGATTTTTTTACTGGAACTTCAAAAACGATCTCATTTTTTTTGATCATCCCGAACTCTTCGCGGGCAATTTTTTCAACATAGCTTGAGTCGTTCTTGAGATGGGATATCTCGTTTTTTAATTCCTGATTTTGGGTTTGCAGGGTAGTGATTTCAGTTTGGATCTGGGTAAGGTCGTTGCGAAGGGCAAGGTACTCCCGGCAACCATATGGGGCAAAGTAGACAACAAGGCCCAGGGCAAAAATAAACGCGGCCAGCATGAAACCGATATTCTGATATTTTTGAATAGTTGATGGGGGCATGGATTACAAATTAGCAGTTACGAATTAATGGAGGTAACTACACAGGTTAACGGTAATCAGTTATCGGTTTACGGTTAAAAGAATCATGGTT
>VMSU01000028.1 GCA_013792005.1 Desulfobulbaceae bacterium | reverse complement strand
ATCGGACAGACCAAAGACATAACCATCCCTGTTCGTGTCCATGGTCCATTCAACAAAATTAGCTATAATATTCAGTGGGCGGCAGTGAGCAGCATTGCTCTAAAGAGCATGGTGGCACCGAAGATCGAAGAACAGAAAAAAATGATTCAGGAAAAGGTCCAGGGAAAAGCCCAGGAAAAGATCAAGGGATCACTGCAGGGATTGTTTAAACGATAAGACGGAGGCATCACAAAAAAGGACATCCCTCTGCCTTTCCAGCTAAGGATGTCCTTTTTTATGAGATCAAGAAGAAAGAGGGAAACGTTTCTGCTGTAAGCTTCTAATCGTCACCACCTCTCCGGGTATGGAGCTACGCTAATTTTAACCGGTGCACCAGGCATAGGCATTCTGGAACATGGTCAACCACGGAGACGCAGCAAGGTTTTGCTTCATCTCCTCCGGTAGCCAATGGGCCTGCCAAGTGAGGAAGGTCCGTTCCGGGTGAGGCATCATTGCCAAATGACGGCCATCAGGGGTGCAAAGGCCGGTTAATCCATAAAGAGAGCCATTGGGGTTGAATGGATAGGCAGTCGTCGGCTCGCCTAGGTCATCGACGTAAGCGAGGGCGGTAAGTCCCTGATCCAGTACCTGTCGAAAAATACCCTGATCCGGGAAGTCAAGAAAGCCCTCCCCGTGAGCAACATGAATCCCGAAGGTAAGGCCTTCCATGCCTTTGAGCATAATCGCCGGACTCGGCAGAACTTTAACAGTGGACCAGCGTGATTCAAACCGGCCAGAGATGTTACGGATAAACCGAGGCTGCACCGCAGGATCAATACCCTGCCACGGCACCCATCCAAGAAGGCCGAAGAGCTGACAGCCGTTGCAGATCCCTAGAGAGAAGGTGTCCTGCCGGTTATAAAATGCCTGGAACATATCGGCAAGCTTCTGATTGAATCTGATGGTCGCGGCCCAGCCCTTAGCGCTTTCCGGAACATCGGCATAAGAAAACCCGCCTACCGCAGCCAGGCCTCGGAACGAATCCAAGGTGGTTTTTCCTGCCAGAAGATCGGTCATGGTAATATCCCAGGGCTCAAAACCTGCGGCATAAAAAGCAGCGCTCATCTCCCGGTCCGAGTTGCTGCCCTCGTCGCGGAGGATGGCGACCTTCGGCTTGGCAGATCGAGCGAGGATATCCGGGGCAGTAGGGCTCGGGGTAAACGGCACAGTGTAACTCGGCCCCTGACGATCATAAATAGTCGCCCTCTCCTCCTCGGCACAGGCCGGATTCATCTGCAAGCGCTCGAGCTGGAAGCTCGTCTCCTCCCACATCGCCCTCAGTACCCGCATATCTTCGTCCAGAACCACTTGGTCATTATACCTGACCCGAATTCCAGTGCCAGCAGTGGTTATGCCGACAACTTCAGCCTGCACACCGGACTCAGCAAGCTCCGAGGCAACCTGACCTTGATCTTCAGCATCGACTTCAAAAACAAGACCTAACTCTTCAGAAAAACACGCGGCCAGAGACGAGTCTGGTCCTTGTAGAGTGATATCCAGGCCACAGTTACCGGCAAAGGCCATTTCCAGCACAGTGGTGATCAGACCGCCATCGCTCCGATCATGTCCGGCCAGGATCAATCCTTTTTCCAGCAGGTTCTGGATGACGACAAAGGCCCTGCTCAAGAGAGCCGGATCGTCAAGGTCTGCCGGAGAGGCGCCAACCTGTTTTATGGTCTGGGCCAGGGCCGAGCCACCCAAACGATTTTTTCCGCCGCCAAGATCAATAAAAAACAACACTGAACGACCAGGACGCTTCAGGTCAGGCGTTGCTACCTTGGTAATATCATCCATAGCCGCATAGACAGAGATAACCAGTTCGCGCGGTGATTTCACCGTTTCCTCACCAACCCTGGTAGCCATGGACAGGCTGTCCTTGCCACCATCCACTGCCACTCCAAGTGAGATCATGCAATCACGCATGGCACACGCTGCGTCATACAACGCCGCTCCCTCACCAGAGAGTTTAGGCGCCCACATCCAATTCCCGGAACACTTGACCTGATTCAGCCCGTCAATCTTGGCCCAGAGTAGATTGGTCACCGCTTCCCCCACCGCCATCCGAGCCCCGGCAGCCGGATCGGCAATCATCTTGATTGGTTGCTCCCCGATAGCGCAAGCGCCTCCTGTAAGTCCCTGATAACTTTGTGCTATAACTGCCACATCACTGACTGTCGCCTGCAAGGGACCACAACATTGCTGCTGGGCTATGAGTCCAGTCACCGAGCGGTCCACCTTGTTGGTTAAAAAACGTTTGGAGCCTACTGCCAGCAGACGCAGGACATTGCTAAGCGCTGCCCGGACCGTTAACCCCTCAGGCAGAACGACCTGAGCTAACGAAGCAACACTTCGCGTGTCAGTAAAGGTCTTGGTGGGGATATTGCCCAAGACCTCATGCAACTCCAGATCGACCGGCGTTGTGCCATCGGCTTCGTCATAGACCACAAAGCGCAAATCTCCGGTCACTTCACCTAAGACCTCGCAGTTGACCTTTTCCCGCTCGCAAATAGCCAGAAATGCGGTGAGATTCTCCGGACTGATCAGGAACCCGTTGCGTTCCTGGTACTCGGCCACATAGAGTTCGAGCACCGACATGGTGGGGTCGCCAGCCTTGATCTTGCGGATTCCGATCCTGCCGCCTGATTTTTCAACCAACTCCTTTAAGACATTGCCCGGACCACCGGCGCCTTGATCGTGAATGACATCGATCAAGGTCGAGTCACCCATCTCGTTACAGGCCCTGATGACTCGGTTCATCTTCTGCTCCATCTCGGCATCGCCACGTTGTACAGCATTGAAATCGAGATCTGCCACGTTATCGCCCTGGAGCATGCTGGAGGCTGCGCCGCCACCAAAACCAACCCGATACGCAGGACCACCGACCTGAATAATGTGCATCCCGATCTTGGCTTCTTTCTTTTCAATGTGGCGCTGATCTATCTGACCGATACCGCCAGTGAACATGATCGGTTTTAAAAACCCCCATCGTTCGCCGTTGTCAAGCCTGAGATCGAATGAGCGGGTAAATCCTTGAATCAGCGGTTCTCCGAATTTGTTGCCATAATCAGAGGCACCGTTACTGGCCTCGATTTCGATATCGAGTGCGGAAGCCAAATTACCCGGACAGGGGTAGCGTTCTTCCCAAGTCATGTCGTAACCAGGGATATGGAGATTGGCCACACAATAGGCCGCTGTGCCGGCGCCGATGTAACCACCACGACCGGTTCCCTGAACGTCACGGATTCTGCCGCCGGTGCCGGTCTCAGCGCCGGGAAACGGGGCAACGCCGGTGGGGAAATTATGGGTCTCTGCGGTAAAGAGAATATGGTTGGTCACTTGACGGACAGTGAGCGGCGAAGGTTCGCCAGGAGTGACCGGGGCCATAACTTGACATATCCGGCCGACAATGGCGCTCGAGTTATCCTTAAAGGCAATAACGCTGTTGTCCGGATTGGCAAGCAAGGTTGACTTGACAATATCCATCAAGTTCTCAGACTGTGCTACACCGTCGATAACCTGATCTCCACGGAAGAATCCATGACGCGAGTGCTCGCTATTGGCATTGTTCAGGTCCATAATCTCGACAATGGACGGATTGCGCTGATGTTTGGTGACAAAGTACTCGTAATAAAAATTACGATCCCACTCGTCCATGGAGATCCCCGGGATAGCGAGCAGGGCATCGGGACCTTGTTCCTTAAGAGGAACCTCATACACCGGTTCCGGCACCACGCCGGTCTCAAAACTAGCGAGTGGTTCTGGGTAAAGACACTCTGTCATCCGGTCGTGGTTGGCCTGGACAAAGGTTTCAATGTCTTCTCCGTCAGCCACTACATACCGGCGTGATCGCTCAACACGGGTGATGGATTGCAGACCGGTTGCCTGGCAAATGGAGACCATGTTTGATGACCAGGCGGTGGCAAAGTTCAGTCTCGGACCGACTTCAATCACCCTGATTCCTGAGAGATGTGACTGAGCAGTGATCGTCGATTCGATAAAGCCATCGGCTAAAAGCAGCCGGGTCTGACGCAATTCTTCGCCTGTCAGAGAGGAGGAACATTCAATATTAAAGCAATACTCCATCTGCTCGTTGACAAGACGATACAGTTGCAGAACAGTTTTAGACATGATATCACCTGGATATTACAGAGTGGTTGGAAAGTTCAGATTAGTTGAGATCGTTTACTTGGATTCATTACTGAGAGCCGAAAATACGTGTCATTTCTACAACCCTTTGTTCAATTAGGCAAAGAAAATCTACCCGAAAGAGATGTCAGTTCGAGAGATCCTTTTCCATTCTTCCCCCTGCCATTAAACCATCTAATTGGTGGCCACACACCGACGGGCAGAGATCATGAGTCTTGATTTGCGAAACCTCACATCAGCTCAACTAGCTGATTTTCTTGAAACACTCGGCCTGCCAGGGAACCGGGCGCCTCACATCTTTCGCTGGCTTTTCCATCCCGGCAATACAGATATCTCCAGCATGGGAATCGTTAAAAAGGAACTCCGTCAAGTTATTGAGAAAAATGCCAGCATCAACGTCATTACTCCATCGAAGACTGAAACAGCTAAAGATGGTACCGTAAAATTCAGCTTTCGGCTTCATGACGGCGTTGAGATCGAGAGTGTCCTGATCCCAGGCCCCCGACGGCATACCCTCTGCGTTTCGTCCCAAGCCGGGTGCGCCATGGGTTGTGCCTTCTGCCTCACTGGCAGAATGGGGCTAATTCGCAATCTACGACCATCCGAGATCGTCGGCCAAGTTATGGCGGTCATGGAGTTCATGGTTAGCAATGGAGTGGTACGATCCACGCCACGGGAGTTGATCAACAATCTCGTCTTCATGGGTATGGGTGAGCCGCTAGCTAATTTTGAACATCTCCTGACAACACTTGCGATCCTGATGGATCCGCTGGGTCTCGAATTCACCGAGCGGAGGATTACAGTCTCCACCTGCGGATTGGTCCCCCGGATCAGAGAGTTAGGAGAGGCGGTTAAAGTCAACCTCGCGATCTCCCTGCATGCTGCCGACGACAAAACCCGTAACCAGCTGATGCCGGTAAACCGAACCTACCCTATCGCCTCACTGCTCAAAGCCTGCCGAGAATATCCCCTCGCCCCTGGTAAAGTCATCTTAATAGAATACATCCTCTTCCGGGAGATAAACGATTCAGAGGAAGATGCTTGCCTCCTTGCCGAAATCCTCCACGGTATTCCCTGCCGCATCAATCTGATGCCATTCAACGAATCAGAGTTCATGTCTTTTCAATGTCCGGATTCAACAGTTATCAAAACTTTTCAAAGTATCCTGAAAGAGGCCGGCTTTACAACTTTGATCCGCAACAGCCGAGGTGGAGAGATCTCGGCCGCCTGCGGTCAGCTGGCTTCACAAGCAAATAGAGATCAATTGTAAGTATATACGAATTTTTTCTGATCCAGGATGACAGACCTTGCAATTTATCCCGTCTCGACTATATTTGCCAGTGCTCTGAGACAGGGCAAAATCGGTCACACCACCTGGTTGTCCTTATTATGGTATGACCTCTTTGTTGAATGATGGCTACAATCATCGATTACCGTCCTGAAAAGAACGGCCACAGTCAAGGTTCTTTCAGTTCCAGAGATTGTGCGAACACATCACATGTGGAGAAAACTCATGGTGAAAATTGGCAGAAACGAACAATGCCCCTGTGGTAGCGGGCTTAAATATAAAAAATGCTGCCTCCAGAAACACCTGGCCAACAAGGGCGCGCCACTGCAGCCTCAGAAGATATCCATAAAAGATGAAGTGGCAAAGCTCCAACAGGCTGCCGCCAATCATGAAGAAACGTTCAAGGTTATCGGCGTCTTTATCTTCTTCTCAACCAAAGAGGGGGATGCTTGGCTGCTTGAACTTACCGATATGGATGCAGTAATAGTGGCAAGGGCAGGAGAAACCATTGAAGTGGAGATCAATGAGTCTCCCGAAACTATCGAGGTAAACTGGTCTCATCAATTCCTGGTCAAAAGCAGGGTGTTCACCACCACCGCTTACGCTGACAAGACTGTAGAAACCTACTCCAATTACCCCAGCGCCTCAATCAGCGCCACTATCAAAAAACTACAGAGCCGTTTTTCCAGCGAACTTCTCGACCAGATCCACGTCGATCCAACCAAATAAGCTATTATTGACTGATGCGACATAAGGCGGTCATCAAACCAGCCCGTTTTCTCCCGGCGTTTGGAATGATGACCGCTATCTTCTTCGTCTCTTCCCAACCAGGCGACCAGCTGGCCTTGCCAACGTTTTTAAATTTTGACAAGGCCTGGCATATGCTTGAATATGGCATACTTGCCGCCACCTGCCTCTTCGCCTTCCACCCGGTCCCCGACCACGCCAAGACCAAAACTGCCCTGGAAATCATTCTCTTCGCCACCCTCTACGGGATCAGCGATGAATTCCACCAATCCTTTGTACCGTTGAGAATGGCCTGCGTTGAAGACGTTGTCGCCGATTTTTTGGGTGCGGCAATCATTGTCGGACTCTGGTGGTGGCGTCAACGCCGCTAAAAAGATCATCACTTTTCAACACTTCACATGGGTGGATCTACCTAAAATCAAACAAAATAATTCGCAATTAGTGTGTTTTTTTTAAATAAAAATTGACTAAAGAAAGATTTTATCTGTAGGCTGATAATATAAACAATGTTCACTACTATAAAATATAAGTAAATTCCGATTTACAGGCACTTTTCAACTATTCACACAGTGCCTCCCATTGAGAGAATCAACATAAGAACACTATATCATTATCACCACAATCCACCAATCGGGTGACTTCATGCTTTCTTCCCCATCCTTTTTCCGTATCCTGAAACATGTCCGTTTCAACCTGCGGAACAAACTGTTTTTCTCTTTTCTCATAATTTGCTGTCTGTTTATCGTTCTCGGACGGTTGTCCCACACAACACTGGAAAGCAATACTCAATCTGTTAATAAGATGCTGGAAATCAATACGGCAGTCAAATTGGCGGACGAATGTAAAATTAATTTGGCCAAGGCCGGTCAGATCCCTAAAGACATTGAGCTTTCCACCTCAGGCATTGACGAATTAGGAGCTAACGCGACTACCCTCCGGCAACGGTTCCTTGATATTGGCAAACAACTTGAACAAGTAGCCTCCGGGGCACAGGAACTTAAATTAGCCAAGGACTTCATCGCTATCAGCACCGAGTTCTATGACTCTATCGATTCATTTATCCCCATCCGCAAAAAAATGCTTTCCTATACTGCTGATTATCAGGAAAGAAATCGGCCACTTCCTGACATCATTAACGAACGGGAACTTGGCCATGTCCGTTTCATCCGGGCGATCAAGGATTCCATCGACAAGAACAAACGATTATCAGGTGGTCTGGACACTGAGGGGTGCGGATTCTATCAGTGGTACTCGCAAACTAAGTTTGAGGATGAGGATATCACAGAGGTCTTTGAAGAAATTCACCCCCTGCACGACAAACTGCACAAATATGCCCACCAGATCGATGAAAAAATTGCCGCCGGTGATCTTGACGGAGCCAATCAAATCTTCATTAGTGCAGAAAAGGACTTAAAGACCCTGGGACTTTTTTTCGGTGGCCTGGGTAAACTTGTTGAAGAAAAATACCGGCTTCAACAGGACCTCTTCAATGATCAAATAGTCAAATTAAACGAGATTTACGATAGGGCAGAGGTTGCAGCTAACGCTCTTCAAAAATATCTCAACAGCACCCTCCTCCAGTCCTCTTTGTCCGAAATGAAATCCGTATCAACAGCCAGCAAGAAACGGGTGTTTGTCTTTGCCGGTCTTGGCCTGGGGCTTTCTGTCTTAATCACCATTTACATCGGATCCATGATGCATGGCTTCAACAAAACCTTAAATCAGATGGTGCACCGCCTTCATGAGAGTGCCCAACTGTTCTTAGCCATGTCCCAGCAACTGCTGACCAATGTGGATAGAACCGAACAGCTCGTTGAGAGTACCAACCATAATATTGTCGAAACAACCGAGAATATCTCATCCCTCGCCGCCTCAAGCGAGGAGATCAATGCAGCAATTTTCGAAATTTCCAGTAACTCGGTCAACTCTGCCGGCATCGCCAAGGAGGCCACCGACGAATCGATACGTGCTGCTGCTGTAGTAGATACCCTTAAAAATCACGCCGACAGCATCAGCGGAGTCAGCAAGTTGATATCCAGCATCGCCTTTCAAACGAAACTGTTGGCATTGAACGCCAATGTGGAGGCTGCACGGGCGGGTGAAGCCGGGGCCGGTTTTGCAATTGTCGCCAATGAGGTTAAAACCCTGGCGCAATCGGCAAATAACGCGGCAGAGGAGATCAATAACAAGATCACTACTATTCAGGAAGAATCCAAACATACTTCTGAAGTTATGAAGAATATCAGCTCGATCATTCACAAAATCAGCGAAAATTCGTCATCCATTGCCGCTTCCGTCGAAGAGGAGTCGGCAGTGGTTTCTGAGATCAGCAACCGCATCAGTGGAGTATCCTCTCTTGCTGAAGAGATGTCGTCTCACATTCAAGACGTTTCTATGGCAGCAAGAGACACCAAGGATCACGCTGTGGCTCTTCAACACCAGGCAGAAACCCTGTCTGCAGAAGCGGAAGAGCTTGACCACCTATTATTGAAATTATAGGGCGAGACACAGAAGCCCTGGCAACACAAACACTATACAATTGGAGAAAAATCATGAAGATGTACAGAACTGCGGTCATGACAGTATTGCTACTGCTTCCAACCAGCCTGGCTTTATCCTTTAATCCTGATGGCGGAGATGCCGTCAAGGGAAAGGAATCGTTTGCTGTCTGCCGGAAATGCCACGATGGCAGCAAAGCTACCAGCATGAGCCCTTCCAGCAAAACCAAAAAACAATGGGGCCGCTACTTTGATAACGACTTTGAAAAACTTAAGAAAAAAATGCCTGAATGGGACTCTTGGGGCTATACCACCGAGTTTCTCGAAGATGTTCACCGATATGCCGTAGAACATGCGTTGGACTCAGACAAACCACAAACCTGCGATTAACCCCCTCGATAGAAGCGAAAGTAATCACCCCTTATACGATGCAGGCAGCATGACCTGAACGTGTAGGTACCGACAAATAGCAAACAGGTATTCAACAACAGGGAGAAACGCACAATGAAGAAACGGTATTTGGCACTCGGTCTGGCGGCAGCACTTGCAACCGTGATCTCAACAACAGGACAAGGCGTATCGTCTGCATTGGCAGCACCTGAACCTTCTCGCCAGGAACTTGTGGACGAGGTTAGGCAGTTACGGGAGATTGTCGAAAAACTCAACGCCCGCCTGACCGACACCGAAAAGAAGTTGGAGACCACAGACACGGCCAAGGTTGAAGAAAAAATCTCCAAGGTTGCAGATGATCTTGATGATCTGGACTCCCGCGTTGGCGCCAACGAACGGCATACCATCATGGATAAGGTGACCATCGGCGTTGATCTGCGCTCGGAAGTAACCACCATGAATTATAAGGATGCTCGAGTGTTGCAGGAATGGAACCAAACTATGTTGAATTTATGGGCCTTTGACAAACTGGCCGTGCCATTCAATCAAAACCTTGTCGCACCAAGTATCGCCGATGCGGGAGTAATTGCAGGAATCAACGGATTTCTAGGCACCAATATCCCAACCACCTTTACCCCGGTAGGCAATGGTGTCGATTTGAACAGCGACGGCTTTGCTGATTACACCTTCAACCAATCATTCGCAGGACAAAGCTCCCCATATTATAATTCATTGTTTAGTCAAATGGGCGGGATGTTCTCAGGCGGTTTCCTAAGCGGACTGTATTTACCCACAGGTATGGACTTAACAGGTATGGGTGGTCCGAATTTCCCCGCGGGAACATTTGTTTCAGCCCAAGATGCCCAAACCATGATGGGGGCATTTGGTATGAATTTTGATCAGTTTCTTGCCGTGCTGGCCCAGGCAGCACCTAATGCCCAAGCAGCTCTTGCACCGAGCAGTTCAGGAAACGGCTCACCTCTCTTTGGCTCACAGTTCACCGCCGCCGACTTGCAGCGATACCAAGGAATGTTTGCACAGATTGACCCACAAAAGCAGGATATTGATAACGATGCCATCTGGACCAGTCGAATTCGTTTTGATATGCAAGGAAATCCCACTCCGAATCTCTCCTTTGGCGGTCGTTTAAGCGCAAACAAGGTCTGGGGCGATAGCACCGGAGTCAAATGGTACAACGGTGACATGTCCTCCGTCACCATGGACGGCAATATCAACCAGAAAGGATCCGACTCGGCAATTCGCCTGGAACGTGGTTTCGTCACTTACCGGGATGAAACAGCAAGCGCCCCCTGGCATTTTTCATTAGGGCGAAGACCAGCTCTGGATGGAGCGCCATGGGAGGTCAGCCAGAATGCCGTAGTCGGTGGCTCGCCCATGGCCCACGCCATCAACTGGCAGTTTGACGGGGCGTCTCTAGGCTTTGACTTGAGTAAGCAGGTCGGCTTAGATGGTTTCAACTTCAAGCTTTGTTACGGATCAGGCTTTGAATCCGGAGTCGGGTCCGGCAACTCCTATGCCATGAGTTATGATAATGATGTCGATGACACCAGCTTCCTTGGCTACATCATGCGGTTGTATCAAAAAGGTGATACTCAATTAGTTCATATGTACGCCCATGCCTTTGACATCTCTGATGGCTTTACCGGTTTGGTGGCGATGCCGTTTACTATTACCGGACATGATGCCAATGGCGACAGATTATATGAAACGTATTCTCTCAGTGGCAACGGTGGTGGTTATATCAGCCGGATGGAAGCCATGACCAATATCGGCTCCATGGACCTCGCCACCTTCCTCTTCCAGACTAAGGTCAATGACGTTGATTTCTTCATCGATCTTGCTGGAAACTATGCCCGCCCCAGTGGTATATCAATCAATCCGATGATGCAGTTTATGGGTACTGACGGCCTGTTGAGCGGCGACGGCGATTACAGCAACAAGACCGGTTACTCCGTCTGGGCAGGAGTCAAGGTGCCAATCACCAGGACTGAAGGCGCTCTCGGCTTTGAATGGAACTACGGTTCCAGATACTGGTTCGGTTTTAACGGTGGTGAAGACACCCTTAACACCAGCAAGCTTGCCACCCGTGGTCATGTATTTGAAACGTACTACCACCAGCCCATTATTGGCAAGAAATTCACGGTCGCTATCGGCAGTCAATATTACCTATACGACTACAATTTAAGCGGCAACCCCATGGGTAACCCCAAGAAAATCGATGACCTGAATGCACTGGACACCTTGATGCCCGTTCCTGATACGATGTGGAATGCCTACGCCAATCTTAACTATCGCTGGTAGAGTAACCTCAAGCGCCTCTGTCATCATGGCAGAGGCGCTTACCTTGATTCACTTTCACCTCTTTATTAAGCTCATCGGTAACTACACAGGTTAACGGTAATCAGTTATCTGTTTACGGTTAAAAGAATCATGGTTAGTCATAAATCATCGCATGATACTCAATATCAGTGTGTTCTCAGCCATTGGCAGGACCCAATCACCGTCAACCGTAAACTGACAACCTGAGCAGTTACGCTCATCGTACAGTTAACTGCCACACCCTCTTTCTCGCAGCCGATTCTACACGATACAGATCAAAAACAAGCTGAATAGTCACCTTCCCTTCATCAATGATGACAATGTTGACGGAAGAAGCTCTAAACCACCTATTCAAAAAGAGAGACTCGCTATGGAAAAACAAAAAGCACGGCTGATATGTTGTGCTCTCCTGGTCGGCTTAGCCTCGGCCTTCTTCCCCAAATTATCTGCCCATGCCGAAGAATTGGACGGCTGCGCCAAATGTCATCTCGACAGCTCCCGAATCGACGAGTTAACAGAAGAGCTGATTACGGAGCGGCAAACCGTCGAAACCTCAGAACTTCAACAAGGTGATGGATACAAGGTCAAAAGAGCGCCATTTGATCTGTTCGAGAATGTCCTGGTCAAGGAAGATTTTTTAAAAACGGCTCACGGTAAAATTGCCTGCTTCAAATGCCACAAAGGTGATCCCCTTGCCGATACGCCAGAAGCCGCGCACCAAGGGATGATTACCGATCCGACGCTCACAATGTCCACAGAGGTTTGCGGTAGTTGTCATCAAGAGATCACTCAAACAGCGAGTCAATCATTACACGCCTCACCAAATGCCTCACTGGCAGCATTAAGGGCCCGCTGTTCCGAAGAGCAATGGCAAACGCTCAACAAAGAAGCCATCGGTCAGCAATGTTCTGTCTGCCACGCCGCCAGTTGTGGGTCCTGTCATGTCAGCCGCCCTCGAGTTAACGGTGGTGGTCTGATGGCAGGGCATATCTTTAAAAAACGCCCGGACTTCACCTACCAGTGCGCCGCCTGCCACGCCCAACCTGTAGTCGATGATTTTACCGGCAAACAGTCGCGCGGAGATATTCATTATCTGAAAGGCAAAGTCTGTGTCGATTGCCATGGCAGCAAGGAGGTTCACGCTGCCGCCGTCAAGATCACTAACCGTTACGCCCTGCCGGAACGCACTCGTTGCACAGACTGCCATAGTAATCTCGCACAGAGTGTCACCTGCAAAAATGAGTTGCATAAAGGAACGGTCGATTGCGCTGTCTGCCACTCCCAAGCCTATGAAAACTGCACCTCCTGTCATATGGGGGTGGATCAAGACAAATTGGCATATTCACAAAGCGGCAACAAGTATAATGGGTTCAAAATCGGATTGAACAGCAGTCAGAATAAAGACCAGCCACGATTTGTCCTCGTGCGGCAAATTCCAATTCAAGCCGACAGTTTCAGTCATTACCTCAAAGAGAACCTGAAAAACTATCAACAAGGGGAGACTTTCAAACGCAGCGCTGTTCACAACACTCAACGACAGACGTGGCAGAATGCCCATTGCAATCACTGTCATGGGCAAAAAAACCTGTTTTTAACCGAACAGGACGTGCCAGAAACAGATCGGATAGCCAATCAGAAGGTCATGGTGCCTGAAACCCTGATCCCCAAGGCCATCGATGCCCTTAAGCCCTTAATCATCACTGGCCCCAAGAGGAACGAATCAATCCGTGTCAATGCTCAGTGGTTAAATGCCAAGGTGAAAGATAAGAATGTGTTGATCCTGGATGTCCGTACCCAAAAGCAATTCGAGGAGGGTCATATTCCTGGGGCTCGGAACCTGTGTGAGTGTTATTTGACAACCGATTTGAAAACACCGCACCCGTACATGATGAAAACACCCGAAGAACTCGCCAAGGTTTTCAGTCAAAAAATAGGCCTTACTCCCGATACCAGGGTAGTGATCTATGATGATGGCAAAAACAAGACCGGCGTTACCTTTGTGGCCTTGGAACGTATTGGCCACAAGCAAGTATCCTTTCTGGATGGCAATATCACCGCCTGGACTGCCGCTGGCTATACCTTGGAACAAGGGAAGACCCCTGAGGTAGCAGACAGCGGCTATACGGCCCACCCAAGAGAAGTCTTGGTTAACAGCCAGCACGTAAAAGACAATAAGGACAAGGGGGGAATGGTTCTTCTTGATGCACGAAACGTATCCGAATATATGGGACACTCCAGTCGGACCGATGTGACCAAGAAACCAGGAAGTATCCCTGGAGCGATGAGCCTGCCCTTAAAATCCTTGCTTGATTCACAGGGAAAGCTGAAAAATGCTGATGAGCTGAATTGGCTTTTTGCCCAGTATGGCATTGCCCCTGGGATGGAGAAGACCATTGTCACCTCCTGCAACACCAAATCCCTGGCCTCAGAGTTATATCTTGCTTTACGCTACCTTGGTTACGACAACGTCAAAGTACATGACGGGTCCTGGGCCGAGTGGTCGCGAATGTTTTAACATTGCGAATTGAATTTCACTCCAACTAAAGACGTGGGCGGGATATCTGTCCCCCCACGTCTCTTCTTCTTGATCTGTCGGCAGTTGGTTTATAAATCACTCTCCAACTGTTCCAGTTCGTCCTGCATGGTCTCCCAGTTCGGATAGAGACGCTCCAGTCTTTCAGTCACTCTTTTATGCAAGATACTCTTGTCGGCAAAGGCGCTTTGATCCTTGTATAAATCCGGGTCCATCAAAGCAGACTCAAGAGCGGACTTTTGCGCCTCAAGATCCGCAATCTCCTTTTCCATTTCGGCAATCGATTTCTTTAGCGGTCCAAGTTTCCGATTCTTTTCTTCCCGGTGTTTGGCTTTAGCCTGCCGGGACTCCTTGCTTGACAGCCGCTGAGAACTATCAACAGTATCAGCTGTTGATGAAGTGTTGGTTTGCGGGACTCCTGTTTTAATGACTGGTGCGACATTCTGCGACTCCTGTTTCACCTTATCAAGATAATACGACAGGTTGCCATCATACATGGTTACCCGGCCATCCTTGACCTCCAGCACTTTGTTAACAAAGGCGTCCAGAAAAAAACGATTATGGGAGACCACTAATATTGAACCGTCATACTGATTCATAGCCTCTTGGAGGATTTCCTGGGACATCATATCAAGATGGTTGGTTGGTTCGTCCATAATCAGGAGGTTGGCGGGACTGGCAATCATCTTGGCCAAGGCCAGACGACTCTTCTCGCCACCGGAGAGGACCATCACCTTTTTATCGACCTCGTCGCCCCGAAAGAGAAAGGCCCCGAGGAGTGATCGAACGCTGGTGGTGGTGTGTCCTGAATCAACCACATCCATGGTCTGAAGAACTGTCCAATCCAAGGGAAGGTCCTTGGCTTGATGCTGCCCGAAATAGGAAAGTTTGACATTGTAGCCAAGCCGGATCTCACCCTCATCCGGTTGATGAAGGCCGGCCATAAGTTTAACCAGAGTGGACTTGCCTGCGCCATTAACCCCGATAATTGCCACCTTGTCGCCACGATTGATCTCGATATTAACATTTGACAAGATCTGTTTACTGTCAAAAGATTTTCCGACATCCTTGGCTAGAATAGCGAGACGACCGCTTGGCGGCGAGGGAGGAAAACGAAAGTTGATCGCCTGTTCAGAGTCTTCAACCTCAATTCGGTCCATATGGCTCAACTGTTTGAGTCGGCTCTGCACCTGTTTGGCCTTTGTTGACTTGGCGCGAAAGCGGGTAACAAAGCGCATGGTTTGCTGGATCTTGGCCTGCTGATTATTGTATGAGGCCAGATGAACCTGCTGCCGGATAACCTTCTCCTCAACATAACTTGAGTAGTTCCCCTTGTAGATCGTGAGCTTACCGAGACTCAGTTCCCAGGTGAGATTGGTTAGGTTATCAAGAAAGGCCCGATCATGAGAGATGATGACCATTGCCCCTTGGTAGTTCTGGAGAAAGGATTCAAGCCAGGTCAAGGATTCAATATCCAGATGATTAGTCGGTTCGTCGAGGAAGAGAAAACTAGGGCTTGTCAAAAGCAGCTTGGCCAGCATCAATCGCATCTGCCAACCACCGCTGAAGTCATTGCAGTCCTTTTCCTGATCAGCCTTGGAAAAACCTAAACCAGTTAAAATCTTTTCTATCCTGGCATCAATATGAAAGATATCCGAGGCATCGAGCTGTTGTTGTAACTCCCCCTGTTGTTCCAGGAGATCGGCAAAAAGAGAGGAGGTCGGTTCTTCGTGACCTAAGGCCTGATTGATCCGGTGCAACTCATCCTGCAGGGTCAACAGGTGATCAAAGGCTGTCCTGGCCTCCTGATAAAGTGTGCGTCCAGGAGGGAATTGATCGATCTCCTGAGGCAAATAGCCGATAGTCGCCTGTTTCGAGCGGGTAATGACACCGAAATCGGTTTCGACATCACCCACCATCATCTTAAGAAGGGTAGATTTGCCAGTACCATTAACCCCGACCAAACCCACGCGATCTGCACGGTTGAGACGAACGAAAATTTCTTTAAATAGGTGTTTGTTACCGTATTGCAGGCTGAGATTTGTGATTTGCAGCATGGACCTAGACGTTAAAAGGAATAGACTGAATAAAGATACTCAGAGAGATACTGTAGGGTTCAGTCCTAAAAACCGAACGGAGTTGAGACGCAGAACGCAACAGACAGATACACACTAATGGTGGTAACAGCGAACGTATTCACACCGACGACAGATTAATTCATTGATGCACACAAAGCAATGGGGCACTGGAAGATATCCCAGTGCCCCATTATAATAACTACAGCTATAAAAGTTTAGAAAACGCCTTTTACCCGACCGGTTTCAACATCAACATCAATACGGCGGTAAGCCGGATCAGAGGCAGTGCCAGGCATCAAACTAATGGCCCCGGCAACAGGCACCACAAAACCGGCGCCCTTGTAAGTCAAAATATCCTGAATCGGCAGGGTCCAACCCTTCGGCGCACCTTTCAGTTTTGGATCGTGCGACAGGCTGAGATGAGTCTTAACCATACAAGTTCCCATCTCCTTGAGATCCGGGTCGCTCTCCATCCGCTTCAACTTAGCCTGGGCATCAGGGGTATAGCTTACTCCATCAGCTCCATAAACCTCTTTGGCAATCAGCTCGATACGGGTACTGAGCGGGGTATCCAATTCATAGAGGAACTTGAAGTCGTTCGGCTCTTCACACGCATCAACGACTGCATCAGCAAATTCCAACGCACCATCACCGCCATACTGCCAGTGCTTAGAAACTGCCACGCGTGCTCCAGCGGCTTCGCACAGACGACGAACAGCTTTAGTTTCGTTATCAGTATCGGTGTAGAAGGCGTTAATACAGACTACCGGATTGATACCAGCTTTCTTAACCGTTTCAATATGATGGAGCAGGTTGACACAACCCTTCTCTACCCAACCGACGTTTTCGCTCTGATACTCAATAGGCATAGGTTTGCCAGGTACTGGAATCGGAGCGCCGCCATGGCACTTCAAAGCACGAATCGTGGCGACAACTACCGCACAGTTAGGTTTCAGGCCACTGAACCGACACTTCAGGTTCCAGAACTTCTCAAAACCGATATCAGCGCCAAAGCCGGACTCAGTAACATTGTAATCAGCCAACTTCAAAGCAACACGGTCAGCAATAACCGAGGACTGACCGATAGCGATGTTTGCAAAAGGACCAGCATGAACAACAACCGGCTGACCTTCAATGGTCTGGAGCAAATTAGGATTCAAGGCCTCGACCATCCAGGCAGTCATGGCGCCAGCGACATCCAGGTCTTCAGTGGTGACCGGGCGATCTTGACGGTCATAACCGACGACAATGCGGCCCATTCGCTCGCGCATATCTTTTAAATCACGGGCAACTGACAGAATAGCCATAACCTCAGAACTTACCGCAATGGCAAATTTGGACTGCATAAGCATGCCATCCATCTTGCCACCCTGACCGATGGTGATATTACGCAGGGACTGGGCACAGTAATCCATAACCCAGCCCATCTCAACTTTTTTGGGATGGATATCAAGACGACGCAGACCGCGTTGAGTAAGTTGAGCGTCAGTGTAATTGTTCTCATGCTGCATTCTGGAGGTCAAAGCTACCATGGCCAGATTGTGAGCATTCATGATGGCATTGATATCGCCAGTGAGACCAAGTGAAAATGGAGTAAGCGGTATACATTGGGCCAATCCGCCGCCGGCTGCGCTGCCCTTGATGTTCATGGTTGGTCCGCCGGAAGGTTGGCGGATGGCGCCAACAACGCTCTTATTGCGGCGTCCCAAACCCTGAACCAGGCCCATGGCACAGGTAGACTTTCCTTCACCTAGGGGTGTCGGGGTAATCGCGGTAACATCGACGTATTTGCCGTCCGGACGATCCTTTAACCGATTCAAGATGGCCCGATAATCAAGTTTGGCGACATAGTGGCCATGAGGAAGAAGCTCTTCCTTTTTCAGGCCAAGCTTTTCACCAAGCTCGTAAACAGTTTTCATCCGGCTTTCTGCCTCTTCTGCAATCTCCCAGTCAGCATGTTTGGTCGGGTCAAGAACCATGTTTTTCCTCCATTTTTGTTGATTTAAGATGATCAAACTATATAAATTAAGACCTTTTGAAGTCGTGTTAGTTTCGTCTCTCAAGGGCGAATCAAAGCGCGCCAAAATGGAGGACTTATTGAAAATGGTAGAAAAAATACTGGATTGTCAGATGGAACGCAATAGGTAGTATTCCCTACAGGAGAAAATTATCCAAACCTCCTACCGCTACTCCCCTACCCCGCCAAACACCGAGGGATACATTTTTTTAAATTCGGTAAGTAAGGGGATCATAATCTCACGCATAGAGGGTTCTGCCGCCGTTGAGGTGCGCAATCTGAAAATATGCCGCCATTCGGTCAGATTGGCAAAGACAATGATTTCGGTCTTGCAAGAGTTGGGCAGCACTGTTCGGGCAGCCTGGGGCGATGAAGTTTCAAGAAGCCTCAAGTACAGAGATTCAGTTTCCGCCATGGCCTGTGCCCATAGGGTATATTCAGGACTTCCCTCTTTAAAAAACATAGGTTTGATAAAGGTTACTTCTCCGCCAAACTGCTCCTTATCATAACGGCAATAGCGTTGACTCTCCTGCAAGAAGGAACAAGGACGATGACGGACAATCTCATGAGTCACTGCCCGATTGGTAATCAGTTTTACCGCCACATACCGATGATTGGCCAGCAAATCTGCAGATAGTTGATCGACCTCAGCCAGGGAGAGTTTCTCAACCAGGACACCAGCCTGATGAGACCAACCATTCTTGGGTGCCAGATCAAAAAAGAAGATCGGCCAACGGTCAGCCAGAAATTTCGTCATCCCCTTGACCAGTTTCATGGTGGGATACGAGATGTACAACTCTCTAAAGGCACGGACGCTACCAGTAATCAACAGTACGTTTTTCCCCAGAATGGTGACTGTTAGAAATTTAGGTAACGACTCAAAAAAACGCTCCATCATCGAACGAGCATCAATTGTTACTTTTATCGTACAAACAGCCATTTCGGTAACAGAATTATGACCGCTCTTTACTATATTGCGAATAAATGGCTCCGCAGATTCCGGGGTCATCTTGGCCTCGCTCTTATAACAAATCCGCCCACAGGCTTCGAGGCGCGAAGCCATCGAACCCTGGTCCAGGGCAGTCAAAATCTCAAACGATTGGGGAATTATTCTCATAACATACCTTCGATATCTGCTCTATCTCAGATGGTATAGTCAGCATAACTCTCATGCCAACACGTAAATGCTTGTTACTAGGAGTTGTGCCGGTTATGCCAAAAAGGAGACATATTCCGAAGTTTTTCAATAATAGGAGGAAGGTGCTTCAAGACAAAATCTACTTCCTCTTCGGTGTTATAAATACTAAGGCTAAAACGAATCGAACCATGAGCCGCAGTAAATGGCACTCCCATGGCCCTCATGACATGAGACGGCTCTAGTGAACCTGAGGTACAGGCCGATCCTGAGGAAGCACATATACCTAAGGTATTCAGATGCAACAGAATCGCTTCCCCTTCGATATATTCAAAGCTGATGTTGCTGGTATTAGGCAAACGCTTACTCTGATGACCATTAAGCAAGGCGTTAGGGATAGAAGAGAGCAAGCCATTTTCAAGCTTATCGCGTAAGTGTTTAACCCGAGTGTTTTCAACGGTCATCCGGTTGGCTGCAAGCTCGCATGCCTTGCCAAGACCGATAATCGCAGCGCTGTTCTCCGTCCCGCCGCGACGGCCCTTTTCCTGATGACCGCCAATCAAAAAGGGGGAAAAAGGCGTTCCTTTACGAACATACAACACGCCGATTCCCTTGGGAGCATGCAGTTTATGACCAGAAAGGGACAAGAAATTGATAGCGGTATCTTTTAAATTAATCGGAATCTTGCCGACGGCCTGGACCGCATCGGTATGAAAAAGCACCCCCCGCGATTTAGCGATTTCAGCCATCTCCTTGACCGGGAAGATCACACCAGTCTCGTTGTTGGCCCACATGACGCTGACCACGGCGGTGTCATCAGTCAAGGATTTTTCATATTCAGCAAGGTCAAGCAACCCCTGACTGTCAACACCTAACTGGGTAACACGATACTTATGACCAGTAAAGGCATGAAGGTTTTCCGCAAGATTTTTAACAGCAGGATGCTCTACCCTGGTGGTGACCACATGACGCTTTTCGGGATTGGCGCGAATCGCAGAGAGTATCGCTGTAGAATCACTCTCTGTACCGCAACTGGTGAAGACCAGTTCATCCGGGTCTGCCCCCAAGAGACTTGCCACCCTCTCCCGTGCCTGCACCAAGGCGCTCCCTACCTGACCACCAAAAGTATGCATACTGGATGGATTCCCGTAGAGTTCGGAGAAATAAGGCACCATGACCTCCACCACTTCCGGGGCTACTCGGGTAGTGGCGTTATTGTCCATATATACTATCGAATTCATGCCTTATCTTCCTCCACAGTCAGGGTATCAAGGACCTGCTCACGTAACTTCTTTTCCACATACTCCTTAAGAGTGGTCCGAGACTTGGCGCAACTGCCACACGCTCCTCGTAAGGATACAATGACAATATCTCCATCCACATCAATCAGTTCAATATCGCCGCCATCCTTACGCAAGGTTGGTCGAACTTCCCGTTCGAAGACATCTTCGACTGCCTTGATCTTCTGGATATTGGTCATCCGTCGTGGCGCTTTCAGAGGGATGATTTTGGCTTTGACGCTGGACACGCCCTCATTCAAAATCTCTTGCAAACGGTCATGACATTTTCCGCAGCCACCACCAGCCTTGGTAAAATTGGTAATTTCCTCCACCGTCCGCAGATGACTTTCAGCAATGGCTCGACGAACCTCGACATCGGTCACGCCAAAGCACTCGCAGACCACTTCACCTTCAACTGTTGGCAACGAAACTCCACGATAATTGGCAATAGCCGCTTCCAGCGCCTCACGACCCATAACAGAACAATGCATCTTCTCCTTGGGTAATCCACCTAAAAAATCGGCGATATCGGCATTGGTGATTTTTGCGGCTTCAGAAATCTTCATCCCTTTAACCATTTCGGTCAATGCTGAGGAAGAGGCAATGGCACTGGCACAGCCAAAGGTCTGAAATTTGGCATCAGTGATGATTTCCTTATCATCAACCTTAAGCATCAGTTTCAAGGCATCCCCGCAGGCCAGTGAACCCACCTCTCCCACTGCATTGGCGTCATCAATCTGACCAACATTTCTGGGGTTTAAAAAATGATCTTTAACAGTTTCGGTATAGTCCCACATACGCGTGTACCCTCACCCTCTATTTTTTCTATAAGTCCAGCCGGAATACGGCAAATTTATCGATTTTCTCGCTCGGTAAGATACTGAGTCAACCCTTAAATTGCAACAAGATTCCCGGATCACATGAAACCTCGGATAGCTCATGTCAGACATCAAACACTATGTCAATAAAACCATGTCTCATGGAGAGTGCCACGACACACGTAACTCACATTAATAATAACAAACACAAGCCATTATGAATGAATAATCAGAAACTAATAGGCATGGCCCTACAATTGCAAAAGAACAAGATATCATTCCAATATAAAGAGAATTCGAGTTGAGTTGTAGTCAGACAGCTCAACTGACTGATTATTGGGTACAAGATTACAACTCACAACTATTCGCCTCCGAAACACTATGCCGATCACTCCGCTACATACTGAGACGCCCTCAGCAGCAAGAGGATCCGTGGCTCCTCGATCCGGCTCAGCTAAACAATTTTCCGCTATTCTCTCCTTTCAGAACAACACCTCAACAGTTTCAAGCCGTGAATCAGGCAATACATATGCAATCGAGAAATCAGGAGTTATTGGTATCAATGGACAAAAAATGCCGATCTCTCTGGGGAAAATCAACGACTCTTCACCCTCCGTCTCTCATCTTCTGATCAACCACCCAGACCTCAACGCTCAATGTTGGGAGATTATATTCTCCGATATCAATCAAGAAAAACAATTTACCGACATGAGGCCCGGTGTCGAGGTCTTTCTTGACTCTTCCACGAAGGAGATCATTTGGGAAAACACCCCATCCCAACCGGTAACTGTTCAAGAAAACAACGTGTTAGATTCAAATAATCAACAAAACGATACTGGCTTGATAAATCTCGGTAACATTAATTTCGAACAGCCAACCCTTTCCCATCTGCTCAAGAACCATCCCTATTATAGTAACGATACCTGGGATATCATTTTTTCTACTGTAAACCGCAACAAACCTTACACAACCTTACAACCAGGCTCTCAGGTTTTCATCGACCCCAAAACGTTGGAGTTATCATTTCAAGACAAAACAGCGCCAAAAATCAGTGCCACGCCCCAGAGTAACGGTACTTCAATCACCTCTGTTATAGAATCAACTCAAACTATTTCTAATAGCAATGGTTTTGCCAAAAGGTTTGCTGAATCGGTCAAATCATACCTGGGCCGTCCCTATCATAAAATCGATTGCTATGGTTTAGTCATTCGCGGGCTGGAAGATCTCGGTGTCCAATACAAAGGAAACAACGGACTGCGGCAGCATCTTGTTCAACTTGCCACAAACCAAGGACTTCGTCACAACGCCTATCACAATGGTGAAGGTCTGATTGAAGTTGCCGGAAACAAGCTCTTTGATGAATCTTTTTCAGTGATCAACAATGCTGAGCAACAGGCAGATGATGTCATGACCCGAATCGAACCTCTCTTACAGGAGGGAGTGTTGCTTTCGTTTTCTACCCCGTCTCGAGGCCACACTGGAGTTATTTCTCAAAAAGATGGAGAGTGGACTTACGTCAACTCCGGAGTCATTGATCATCAAGTCGATGGAGGCAAAGCAGCAAAGCGGGTGGGAGAAGAAACGTTATCTGCAGAGATTACCAATTGGTTCAAACTTGCACGAAACAAAAGGACATCACTTAAAGTCAGCGTTGGAATATTTGACCCTGGCAAACTCAAAGAAAAAGCGAGACTGGCGGTGCGCAACGATGCGGAAGGAAAAGGTATAATATAATATGTTACGATCAAACAACGAGTTCTGGTCATCACCAAACAAAAAAGCCCTTGAATTGATTCAAGGGCTTTTTTGTTTGGGCTACAGTTGATGGCGTCGCAAAAAGTCCGATCTACTGTGTTGCGTGGCGGTTTTGCTCGTTCGGCATACCAGATGTATGGCCTCACTCACAAAACACACCCCGCGCCTCGGAGTCTCTCTTCGATCGCTTACCTGTATATCGCACCTTTCGGAGTCTCGCAGGCTCGCTTACCTGCTTAGCCATCCCCGGACTTTTTGCGAGACCATCATGCTATAGGCTACGGAATATGTGCAGATCTCTGTCCCGAGATGTTTGTGATGGAGGATGAAAAATCGCAAGTCATTGGTGCTGATCAATGCTCGACCTGCGATTGTCAAGAAGCTATTGATTCCTGTCCGGTCAGCGCCATTTCCTTGAGCGAAGACAATCAATAAAATCAAAGTCCAACAGTAACCACAACCAAAGGAGAACCGCCATGAGAACGAAACAGTTTATCCCCTGCTTTTCAGGTTCCATACTGCTCCTGGCAACGTTTATTTTCTTTCCAGCACAGAGTTATGCCCACTGCGACACCCTGATTGGGCCTGTGGTACAAACGGCTCGAACCGCCCTGGAAAAAGGTGATGTCACCCCCCTGCTCAAGTGGGTGCGACCGGAGAACGAGAGTGAGATCCGGCACGCATTTCAACAGACCATGACAGTGCGGGCCAAGGGTCCCGAGGCAAAGGAGCTGGCAGACAAATACTTCTTCGAGACATTGGTCCGTATCCACCGGGAAGGAGAAGGGGCGCCCTACACCGGCCTCAAGGAGGGCAAGGACATTGACCCGGCAGTGGCCATGGCTGACAAGGCCTTGGACAACGGATCGGTCGATACCCTGGTTGACACCCTGACCAAGGCCATGGCCAGCGGCATCCAGGCGCGTTTCGCCCACGCTCGTGAAACCAAGATACACGCCGATCACAGTGTCACCGCAGGCCGAGAATTCGTGGAGGCCTATGTCACTTTCACCCATTACGTTGAAGGTTTGCATGGTTTGATCAAGGGCGGTGGAATGCATCACGGCGCTGATGAGAAAGCGGCAGTTCCTCATGAACACGGCATATGAGTGATGTTTTGACAATCCATATCCGTTATCAAACTGGAGTAAGCTGTTGTCAATAAATTATTGTCACATCCTATCCATGGCAGCGGCATAAGGGGCCGTATAGGCCATGGTAAATGTGTAATGGTTATTTTGAACTTTAAAAAATAAGAAAGCGGAAAGCCACAGTGTGTTCATTTTTCGTAACTATCCACCTTCTGACCCAGAAAGGTGCCGAAGCCCAGAACCGTAACTGTTCAGTAGTGCCGCAGATGCTAGGCATCGGCCTGCGATGTGTGCTTTTCGCACATGAGCAGGCCGATAACAACGCAGATATGGCACTGCTGGACAGTTACCATTTTTCTTCGGTATAGAGCACCCTGTGGTTTTCCAAACGTACATCTTCTCAACAACAAAGGAGAATAAATATGGTTAAATATGTTTGTCAAGTTTGTGGATATGTCTATGACCCTGCCCTTGGCGATCCAGATAGTGGAATTAGCCCAGGGACTTCGTTTGAGAGTCTGCCAGATGACTGGATCTGCCCTGTTTGTGGTGCTGGCAAGAGTGATTTCGAAAAGGAGTAACCCTGAAAAAATGGGGTGATTGTGGAGTTATTTTCTGCAGGTTGTAGAGGTAACCCGTTTAAAATGAACCTCTCAGCGCAAACTATTGGTGAGATTGTCTCCAGTGATTTCAGGACCGCTAAGGTGTTTAAATCCCATGACATTGACTTTTGTTGTGGTGGTAACATCCCTCTTGCAGCAGTTTGCTCAGAAAAAGGGATTGATCTTGCCTCGATAACCACAGATCTTGCAGCTGCCAAGAGTGCCCCGGTTGAACGAAGCCAAAACTATGCATCGTGGGATCTGTCCTTCCTGATCGACTACATCATCAACGTCCACCATGCCTATCTCAAAGAAAACACCGGCCAAATTGCCGCGTATCTCCGTAAAATTGCGGAGGTCCATGGCACACACCATCTTGAGGTGATCGAAATCGTCCCCATCTTTGATCGAATTTCCCTTGATATGACCGCCCATCTCAAGGAAGAAGAGGATATGTTCTTTCCGGCTGTTAAACGTGCCGAGGCATCTGTAAAGGCAGGTGGAACAGCGAACACGCAGGACATAAAAATGTAGGGGATAACCCATGAAATTCACTCAGTCGCTGACCGCCAAATACCTTTTTCTGAGTTTTCTGGCCCTGGCCTTTTTTGCGCTTCTGGCGGGCTCCACCTTTTTACTGACCACACATATGCGGGGCGAGTCCAGAAAGGTGAACCTGGCTGGGCGCCAACGCCTGCAGCTGATGCAAATTACCTTGCAGATGCACTTGCTGATCGGCATTTTCCCGGACAATACGAGCAAGGCCGAAAGCCAATTAGCCAAGGTTGAGAGGGCAATGAAACGGTATCGAGCGGTACTGTATGGCCTGCGTGATGGTGATGAGACGCTCGACCTGAAAGCGATACACATGCATGACCGGCAGTCCCGGACTCTTGTCAGCGGACTCATCGAACGCTGGGATGTTTCCCAGGCCCCCCTGCTCCTGAAAATTATCACCGCCCCACTGGCGGAACAACAAAGGTCGTGCGCCGCCTGCCATGACGCCTTCGCTGACACAATCAACAATCTCGACACCCTGGTCACCTCGCTGGAGAGACATTACAACGCCGAATTGCGTAAGTTTGCCAACACCAGGTACTACCTTCTGTTCCTTTTTTTGCTCATAGCGCTAGGCAGTAGCTTATATGTCCAGCGTAACTTGATCCGGCCAATCAAAGAGTTAAAGCGGGCGACAGAGCGGATCAGGCAGAGGGACTTTGCCGTTCACCTGCCGGTGCTGGGGCAGGGCGAGATAAGCTCCCTAGCAATAGCCTTCAATGAGATGGCCGCCACCCTGTCCGTCCTCTTCAAGGAGAAGGATGAATCCATGTGGCGTCTCTCCATGCTGCACCGCATAGGTGGGGCGGCTAGTCGGACCTTGAATTTTGATCTCCTGGTGAATGATATCCTGGACGAGATACTGAGCCTGGAGCTGCTTACCTTGGACAAGAAAGGCGGGATCTTCCTGTTTGACGAGGACAAACAGCACCTGACCCTGGTTGCCTCGCGCGAGTATTGCCCTAATATGCTCGAACGCTGCGGCACTGTGCCGGTGGGCCAGTGTCTCTGCGGCTTGGCTGCGGCAAAGAAAGCGGCCATTTATGCAACCACTATTGCCGATTACCGGCATACCACAACCTATGAGGGCATGACGGAGCACGGCCATAGCGTATTGCCGCTCATGGTCGGCACTAAGCTGGTGGGGGTTCTCTGCCTCTACCTGCCACCCGGCAAGGTGTTTAATGCCGGAGAGGAGGAGTCATTACGCTCCGTTGCCGATATTGTAGCGGTGGCCCTGCAGAACGCCCTTAACCACCGGCAGGTGACCATGCTGGCCCAGGCCTTGGACAGCAGCCGGGATCTTATTATGATTACCGACCTCCAGGGCGCCATCATTCATGCCAATCCCATGGTGATTAACTATTTCGGCTACCAGCCCAAGGAGATGCTCGGCAGGAATGCCTTCATAAACCTTTCTGCCAACAATCCAGCCGGGCTCGAACAGGAGATACTGAGCAGGACCATGGCAGATGGCTGGGTTGGCGAGCTGAACCTGGCCAGAAAGGATGGCTCCGAATATCCGGCCTTCCTGACGACAGCGCCGGTGCGGGATGAGCAGGGAGCGTGCGTTGCCCTGCTCGGCATCGCCCGGGATATCACCGACCGCAAACAGGCGGAGAATGCCTTGAAGGAGAGTGAAGCCAGACTGCAAGACATCATCAACAACTCGGGCGCCGTCATCTACATGAAGGGGCTTGATGGCAGATACCTGCTGGTCAACAAACGCTGGGAGGAACTCTTTGCCATTGAGAGGGAGAAAGTAGTCGGCACCTCCGACCATGAGTATTTTCCAAGAGAACAGGCCGATGCCATGCGGGCCAACGATCGCCTGGTGCTGGCGGCAAACCGTGCCATGGAGCTCGAAGAAGAGGTGCTACAGAGCGATGGACTGCACACCTATATTTCGGTCAAATTCCCCCTCTACTCTGCAACCGGTGCTCAGTATGCCACCTGCGGCATTTCCACCGACATTACCATTCGCAAACAGGCCGAAAATGATCTGGCTGCCTTCAACGATGAGGTGCTGGCCCTGACCTCGGGTTCGAGTTCCATCCTCGGGATTACTGTGTTTGCCGAGCTGACCAAGGCCATCTGCCAGCAAGCAATTGATATCTTTACCGTACGCTTGGCCTGGATCGGTTTGGCCGGCAAGGATAATACCATCCGGCCAGTGGCGCAGGCCGGCAGCGACGGTGACTACCTGAAGACGATCCGGGTGAGGCGGGATGAGTCGCCATTGGGGATGGGGCCGGCCGACCGCTCAATGCGCGAGCAACAGCCGGTTCTGATGAGGTTTGATGATCCTCTTCTCAATCTCTGGGCGGAGGAGATGCAAAGTCAGGGGTTCAAGGAGGTGCTCGGGCTGCCGTTGATCTGTGCCAAGAAGAAATGCGTCGGCACCCTGCTGCTGTATAGCACGACGGTCGGGCATTTTACTCCGCAGCGCATCCAGTTGGCCCAGATATTTACCAATCAGACGGCCACGGCAATCGAAAACGCCATGCTCATTGAGGGACTGGAGAAGAGTGTAGCGGAACGGACCGCAAATCTTGAGGAGGCCAAACAGCAGGCCGAGGCAGCCAACCGGGCCAAATCCGATTTTTTGGCCAACATGTCCCATGAACTGCGCACCCCGCTCAATGCCATCATCGGTTTTTCCGAGGTCATCCGTGATGACATGGCCGGACCAACTACCGACATCCAACGGGAATACCTGGGCGATGTTATTGACAGCAGTACCCATCTGCTCAGCCTGATCAACGATATTCTTGATCTCTCCAAGGTGGAAGCCGGTCATGCGGAGCTTGAGCTCACCACTTTTGCCCTCACCGATCTGGTTGAACATAGCCTGATCCTCTTCAAGGAAAAGGCTATGAAGCATGGCATTACCCTGACCGTGGACTTGGCTGGAGATGTCGGGGAAATAGTCGCCGATGAGCGCAAAATCAAACAGGTGCTGGTAAATCTACTGTCTAATGCCATGAAATTCACCCTGGATGGTGGCAAGATCCTGGTGATGGCGATCAAGGAAGGCGATTGGGTACGAATTACCGTGCAGGACACCGGTATCGGCATTGCCCCAGAGGATATTTCTAGGCTTTTCAAACCCTTCCAGCAGCTAGATACGGAACTGAGCCGAAAGTATCCAGGCACCGGGCTTGGCCTCAATCTCTGCTGCAGGTTCATAGAACTGCACGGTGGCCGGATCTGGGTCGAAAGCGAATTAGGGGTCGGCAGCCGCTTTATCTTTATGCTACCAGAGACGGCGACCGAGCCCCTGGAGAAGGACAAGGCTCAGGATGCTGCGAATGTATTGCCCGGCACCAGAATCCTGGACTGGCAATCCGGGAGCCGGCACATCAACCGGCTACTCTCTCTAGGCAAGCGTGAACAGGTTGAATTCGCCCTCTTTCGTTTCCAACCCGCCAGCCTCATGCCGCTGGAGAATTTTATTGCTGCTGCGGCGACAATTCAGCAGAAAACCAGGGGGCACGATGTTCTCATGGCGGATGCCGACCACCAGGTCATCAGTCTGGCCGTTATCGGGATGGAACGGAACATACTAGCCAAGTCCCTGGCCCGATTCAAAGAGATACTGAATGGGACTGGCCATTCCTTTGAGGTGGAGGCCGCCTTTTTCCCGGATGACGGCGACACCTTTGAGGGTCTGCTGTCAGTGTTGCAGGCCAAGTCGGCGCTGACAACTGACCAAATAATTCAGGGAGGGAGTACAGCATGAAAATTCTCATCGTTGAAGACAACCCGCATAATCTTAAGCTATTCCGGGTGATTGTTGAAGCCATGGGGCATCAATGCCTGACCGCCGAGGATGGCGAGGCCGGGATTGCCGTAGCCCGGCAGACAATTCCCGACCTTATCCTCATGGATATTCAGATGCCCCGGCTGGACGGGATCTCCGCCGTGCTCCGTTTACGCCAGGAGGATGCGACAAAGGCGATCCCGGTGATCGCTCTCACCTCGTATGCCATGAAAGGTGACAAGGAGCGATTCATGAAGGCCGGATTTAATAATTACATCTCAAAACCGATCAACAAAAACTATTTTGTCGAGATGATCCAGCTATATGAACCCACTGGAGCATGAAGCTGTCGTAACTTTGGCAAGGAGAACGCGGTGAGTCAACAGACAACCAATACAGAGCTAAAAATCCGCCTCCAAACATTGGAGGGACAACTCGCCGCTTTGCAGCAGGAAAATAGTGAGTTACATCAGACCGAGGAACGATTCCGAGCCCTGTTTGAGCAGACCGCCGATTATATCCTGATCCTGGAATTAGGCGACGACGGCATTCCGGTTATTGTCGATCTCAACGAGGCGGCCTGCATGGTCCATGGCTACCGACGGGCGGAACTGCTCGGCCAACCGATCAGTATCCTCGACAGTCCTGAAACCAGGCACAATATCCCGGACCGGACTCGGCGAGTGATGAGCGGACAGGCGGAAACTTTTGAGGCCGTGCACACGCGCAAAGACGGCACGCTCATCACCGTGGAGGTGACCGCCCAGCTGATTCTTGTTAGCGGCAAGCAATACATCTATGCCATCGAACGGGACATAACCGCCAGAAAGCAGACCGAAAAAGTCCTACGTGACTATGAACGAATCATCGCCACCTCCCGCGAACATATGTCACTGGTGGACCGCCAGTATATCTATCGGGCGGTCAATGATACCTATCTGCTGGCCCATCAGCATCGACGCGAGGATATTGTCGGGCGCAGCGTTGTGGAAATGCTCGGACAGGAGACCTTTGAGCTATTGGTGAAGGATAAACTGGATCGGTGTCTGACGGGCGAGGAGGTTCGCTATCAGGGGTGGTTTCAGTTCGCCGGCCTCGGGCGGCTGTTTATGGATGTGGCCTACTACCCTGTGGTCGAAGCGGATGGTGCGGTCTCCGGGGTGGTGGTAAACGCCCGCGACCTCACCGCCCAGCATGAGGTGGAGGAGGAGTTGAGACAGGCCAAGGAAAAACTTGAGACCCGGGTTGCGGAACGTACCGCTGAACTTCTGCGGGTCAACGCTCGGTTGCAAGAGGAGATCCTGGGTCACCGCCGCAGCGAGCAACGGTTGCGGGAGAGCGAGGCCAACTACCGCGCCATCGTCGAAGATCAGACCGAACTGATCTGCCGCTTCCGTCCCGACTGGATTCTGACCTTTGTCAATGAGGCCTATTGCCGCTATTTCGGCCAATCAAAAGAGGCCTTGGTGGGCCACAGCTTTATGTCCCTGCTCCCGGAGGAGGGAGACCGGAGGCAGACAGAGGAGCACCTTAGTTCGTTGGGTCGGGATCGGCCCAGCGCCGACATCGAACACCGGGTGGTCTTACCGGATGGCAGCATCCGCTGGCAGCATTGGATTGACCGCGCCATTCTTGACCAACACGGCAAGCTTATTGAATTTCAGGCGGTAGGCCGCGATACCACCGAACGTCGGTTGCTGGAGGACGATCTGCGCCAGGCGAGAAATGCGGCGGAAGCGGCAAGCCAGGCAAAATCGACCTTTCTGGCCAACATGTCCCATGAGGTGCGAACCCCGCTGAACGCCATTATCGGCTTTGCCGAAATTATGCAGGACGGCATGATCGGCCCGGTAAATCGCGAACAGCAGGACTATCTTGAAGAAATCCGGCAAAGCGGCCACCGACTCTTGGGGCTGATTACCGACATTCTTGATCTCTCGCTGCTTGAGGCGGCCAGGACAGAGGTTGAACACGAGTTTTTTGACCTTGCACTCCTGCTTGACTCTTGGCTGGAATTTTTCCGAGAAATGGCCAAGCAGCGCGATATCGTCTTACAGATGCAGGTGGACACCTCAGTTGGCATGATTAACAGTGATGCAAGGATATTGACCAAGGTGATGGAGAGACTGGTGGAGAACGCGGTCAAGTTCACCGCAAGCGGCGGCACTGTCGGCATTAATGCCGGGAAAGAAGAGGAAATGATACGGATCACCGTGTGGGATACCGGGATCGGCATCAGCAAAGAACAGCAGGAGCGGCTTTTTTTGCCCTTTCAGCAGGGGGACTCCTCAGTCAGCAAATCGTATCAGGGACTTGGGCTAGGCCTAGTTCTCTGTAAACGGTTCCTGGACTTGCTTGGCGGCCGGATTGAGGTCGACAGCACCGTGGGCGAAGGAAGTCGTTTCAGCTTGTTTGTTCCGGTCACGGCCAAGAGTAATCAGTAGGACACGCTCAATAGAGCAGAAGGAGGACGGCAATGGAAAGGAGCAGGAGCACACCACATAAAATTCTCATCGTTGATGATGAAGAAAAAAACCGGAAGGTGATGGGTGTTATGCTGCGCCATTACGGCTATGATTTTGCAGTCGCTGCCAGTGGCGCCGAGGCGCTGGCAATGGTAAGAGAATATGTCCCGGACCTGATCTTTCTCGATATCATGATGCCGGAAATGAATGGCTACTCTGTCTGCCGGGAACTCAAGGCCGATATGGCCACCAGCGAGATCCCGGTAGTCATGGTCACAGCCTTGACCGATCGGGACTCCAGGCTGAAGGGTCTGGAGTCAGGCGCCAGCGATTTCCTGACCAAGCCCATTGACAAGAGCGAGTTGATGCTCCGGACCAAAAATCTGCTGCAGGTTAAGGATTACGGTGATTTTTTAAAACAACACAACGAGTTGCTGGAAAGTGAGGTCTTGGCCCGCACTGCCCAATTGCACGAATCAAGAGAACAACTGAAAGAAAGTTATCATGACACGGTATTACGGCTCACCATCGCCGCTGAATTCAAGGACGAAGAAACGGCCTCGCACATCAAGCGGGTGGGGACCTACTGCGCCCTTCTGGCTACGGCACTAGGCTGGTCTGCAGAGGAGGTGGAAGTTATCTCCTATGCCGCCCCCATGCATGACATCGGCAAGATCGGCATCCCTTCCGATATCCTGCTTAAACGCGGCAAGCTCAACAACGAGGAGTTCGCTCTGATGAAGAACCATACGCTCATTGGCGGGAGCATCCTAACCGGCTCGACATCACAGTACATCATAATGGGTGAACAGATCGCCCTGAGCCACCATGAACGCTGGGACGGTCATGGCTATCCGCATGGCCTGCGGGGCGAGGAGATTCCCCAGGCCGCCCGACTGATGAACATTGCCGACCAATACGACGCCTTACGTAGCTCCCGACCATACAAACCGGCCTTTGATCACGAGACGACTTGCAAAATACTCATCAAGGGTGACGGTCGCACCATGCCCGATCACTTCGACCCAAGGATCCATGAGGCCTTTCGGGACCTTCATCATGAGTTCGCGGCGATATACAACAGCAACACCTAGTCAATCCCTGGCGATCTCTGCAGCGCCTTGCTTTGATTAGGGATCCGAAACGAAAAGAGTCGAGAACGACCGCTACCAACAGGGGGCCTCTAAAAAATAACATACGCTTTTTGCAGGCGCTCCAGCTATCGAAACCAGAAACCTATTATTGAGCCCCTGATGCGAACATCGTGCAGTAAATGACTTGCTGTCTCTTGAAATAATGACAACCACGAGGGAAATATTGAACATATACGATGAAATGTATGGGTCCAAAATGACGCCCACAGCAATAGGAGTTTGCAACCAATCTGAGCAGACAAAACAGCAACTTGCGGAAGAGACGGCAAGGAGGAATCGGTTGCTCGTCGTTGGCTATGCCATACTGACGTTGGTTCTTTTTAGTGTTGATCTGGCCCTTCCTTTAGGGGTGGCTGCCGGGGTTCCTTATATCTCGGTCGTTCTGCTCTCTCTTTGGCACAAAAAGCGCCACTTCACTGTCATGGTAGCAGTCCTCTGTTCCATATTAACAATTCTTGGATTATTTTTCTCACCGCCAGGCGGTGAGATATGGAAGGTGTTAACGAACCGAGCGCTGGCCCTATTTGCTATTTGGGTTACGACCGTTTTATCGTTGCAGAGAAAATTCATAGAAGAAAAAAAGGCTCAGGCAGTCCGTGAACGGGAGGAGGCGTTAGCCCAGATCAGAATACTGCAAGGTTTTTTACCGATCTGCGCCTCATGCAAAAAAATAAGGGATGACAAAGGAGCCTGGAATCAAATTGAAGCTTACATAAGGGATCATTCCGAGGCAGAATTCAGTCATGGTATCTGCCCTGAGTGTGCCAAGAAATTGTACCCTGAATTTTACTCCGAGCCTCAGGAGGATGTTCATTTGTAATGATTCGTTCATATTCAACGTTGAAGAGAGTCAAGAGTGAAAGATATGGTTGATTGTGTCGAAGACTTAAACACAGGAGAGAGAGATGTTCGCCAATCTGCTATGCACAAATCCTGACCTTATCCCAGGGATTGCCTCCAGTTTGCCAGTTGGCATGGCATGGCTTGATCATAATTTGATCCTACGGGAAATAAATCCTTCTCTGCTAGCAATGCTTGGTGTCTCTGATCAAGATGTCTTGGGACACCACTGTTCTGAGGTGTTCACCCAGCAGCTAACCAGTACTGCTGGAAAACATCAGTCGTCATTGTATCTCCATTGCGTGGAAGCCATAAGACAAGAAGAAGTCCTTTCTTTTGTTGATGGGTTTGGGGCCGAGTTGGCGGTGGAGACCACCATTATTCCGGTCAATAATGGGCAATGTCGGGAGTCTGGAGTTATCGTGCTGATGCGCAATATCACCGAGATCCTCAATGTTGGTAAGCGGCTGAAGGAAAATGAAGACAAATATCAAAGCGTGGTGGACAATATCGGTATCGGGGTCGCCGTCATCAGTCCGGAGATGCGCATTCTCTCTCTGAATCGTCAGATGCGGCAATGGTTTCCCTTGATCAATATCTCTCTAAAGCCGGTCTGCTACCACTCATTCAATAATCCGCCTCGTCAAGGAATCTGTAGCTATTGCCCAACCTCTAAAACGTTACGCGACGGGCTGGTTCACGAAGCGGTAACCGAAACCCCCGATGGGGAAGTGATCCGGAACTATCGAATCATATCCTCACCGATTCATGGCGAGGCAGGAGAAGTAATTGCGGCAATCGAGATGGTCGAGGACTGTACTGAACGAAAACGGAATGAGCAGGCATTGACCCAATACCGGAATCACCTGGAGGAGATGGTCAAAGAACGAACCAGAGATCTTCGCGGGATGAACTACGAACTCCAGACGGAAATCCTTGAACGCCAAAGGGCAGAGGATGCCCTGTCCAGAAGTTCGGAAAAGATTAAGCTCTTTGCCTATTCGATTTCCCATGACCTCAAAAGTCCGGCGATTGCCATTGAAGGGCTATGCCGACTTCTTGACAAACGATACCGCCACCTCCTTGACAACCGGGGTAAGGCTTGCTGCGAACAGATTGTCAGGGCAGCACATCAGCTTGCCGAACTGACGGGAAAGATCAACGACTATATCTCCGCCGGCAATGCCTCTCTTCTTGTCGAGGCGGTGAATCTTAAGAGTATTCTTCGAGACCTCCGGACCGAGTTTGACTGCCAACTTAAGGAACGCGCCATCTCCTGGATCGAGCCGGAATATTGTCCAACGCTCATGGCTGACCGCCTGGCCCTGCTGCGTATTTTGCGTAATCTGGTCGACAACTCTTTGAAATATGGTGGCGATAGGTTAAGCGAAATTTCTTTCGGATACAATAGCGATGGCGACCGGCATCTCCTTACGGTAGCCGATAACGGGATTGGGTTACGCTGCGAGGACGGCGAAAGGATCTTCGACCCCTTTCATCGACCATCCGGGACTCGGCAAACCGAGGGCTCCGGGCTGGGGCTTGCCATTGTCAGGGAGTTAGCCGAGCAGCATGGCGGTGGAGTTACGGCAACCAATCTCCCCCTGGGTGGAGTGATTTTTCAGGTCACTCTCTCCGTACTTTGTTGAAAAGTCGTAATCGTTCACCAGAAGCGTTGAACGTGCGGATTTCAACGGACTGTAAACGTTTACCGGGTGCCCCGGATGCGCGATTTATATTGACCCGCTTCGTCGGTCAATAAAGCGGTCTGCGAAGTGTGCTTGTTGCACATAAGCAGGCTGCTGACAAAGCAGATGGGTGCCCGGTGAACGTTTACGAAAAGTCAGGACAAGCACAGATCTCTTATTAGGTATAGACAAGAAAGGATGCCACAGTTTTGCCAATCCAGCAGCCCAACGGATGCTCGGTTATTCCATGGATGAACTCCTCGGACAGGAAAGCCACACACTCTGGCATCATACCAATGTGGATGGAACACCAAACTCCATCGATACCTTGTGCTGTCCATAACACAATACGGATGTGGTTATGCCGGCACGACGAGGAACTATGCTCGCTGAACTCGTCAAGGATCGTTCACAGCGGATCAAAATAATTTTCATTTCAGGCTATTCCAGTGAGAGTATTGATGGTCTCGCAAAAAGTCACGGGATGGCTAAGATGGTTCGTCATGTACTCGACACCGACTCAGATTGATCTGTGAAATTACTAATAAACACAACATAATCACCACAAGGAGATTGCCATGGGCTTTACTATAAATAAAAACATTTCCTGGATCGGGAAGGTTGACTGGGAATTACGAAAATTTCATGGTGAAGAATATTCGACGCATCGCGGTTCAAGTTATAATTCCTATCTGGTCAGGGATGAAAAGACAGCGTTGATAGATACGGTGTGGGGGAAATTTTCTGCTGAGTTCGTCACCAAACTGCAAAAAGAGATCCCCCTTGGAGCGATTGATTTCATTGTTATTAATCATGCCGAGTCTGACCATAGCGGCGCCCTGCCGGAATTAATGCGTCATATCCCCGACACCCCGATCTACTGCACGGCAAACGGGGTAAACATCATCAAAGGTCATTATCATCAGGATTGGAATTTTCAGATTATCAAGACTGGCGATTCACTCAACTTGGGATCAAAACAACTAATCTTTATTGAAGCAAAGATGTTGCACTGGCCGGATAGCATGATGTCCTATCTTACTGAAGATAACATTCTGTTCAGTAATGATGCCTTTGGCCAGCATATCGCTTCCGAGTTGATGTACAACGATCTTGTCGATCAGGGGGAATTGTTTCAGGAGGCGATAAAGTATTATGCCAACATTTTGACCCCATTCAGCGCCCTGGTCGACAAAAAAATTAAGGAGGTTCTTGCCTTGAATGTGCCGGTGGAGATGATCTGTCCAAGTCATGGGGTTATGTGGCGAAAAGAGCCGTTGCAGATTGTCACCAAATACGTGGAATGGGCAAACAACTATGCCGAAGATCAAATTACCGTAGCCTATGATAGCATGTGGGACGGGACACGACGGATGGCCGAGGCCATCACCCAAGGAATCACCACCGCAGATCCTACAGTTGCCGTAAAATTGTTCAACATAGCGCGTTCAGACAAGAATGATCTAATCACAGAAATTTTCAAATCAAAAGGGATTCTGATCGGCTCTCCTACCATCAATAATGGCATTCTCTCCTCTGTCGCCGCCCTTCTCGAAGAAATCAAGGGGCTGAAATTCAAGAATAAAAAGGCAGCTGCCTTTGGATGCTATGGATGGAGTGGAGAGGCTGTGAAGATCATATCCGAAAAACTCACAGCAAGTGGCTTCCAACTGGTAAATGATGGCATTCGAGAGAAGTGGAACCCCAGTGATGAGGCGGTTACCAATAGCATTCGTTTCGGTAAGGAATTCGCTTTAAGTTGTAAGGAATATGGAGGCAGCGGAGTCCGGTAGTTAATTTTTCCTAACTTGTCAAAGAGGCTCCGCAAATGAATTATACGGTAAAAATCGCTTGCCACGTTATAGCCGCGTTGGGGTGGTTGACTCTATCACTCCAGGGTTCCTGTTTGGCTCAGGAAAAACCGGTGATGGCCATAGAAGAAATTATCAGTTCAAAGATGAGTTGTGAGGAATGTCATCAGAAGACCACCACCAGGATTTATCAGGAACATATGTCAGGCGCTCATGGTAAGAATGATGTTGGTTGTACCGACTGCCATGGCGCTGACCACCAAAAGATGTCCGTGGTGACCGCCCGTTCGGCCTGCCAGAAATGCCATCAAAAGGAAACAGAGGAATTCCTGACCAGCGATCATAGCAAATCATGGGAGAACATGCAGGCGAACGCCCGCTATCAAAAACAGCCTGACGTGGTTAAAAGACAAGGTTGCGAATCCTGCCACCGAATAGGCTATGGAGAGAATGACGGACGCTGTGATTTCTGCCATGCAAGACATACTTTCTCCAAGGCTGAGGCCGCACGACCACAGTCCTGCTACACCTGCCACATGGGACCTGATCATCCACAGATGGAGGCATATCAAAAATCGGGGCACCACTTTACACCCTCTACCTGTGCCAGTTGCCATCTGCCAGGCACCCATAACGCCAATAAGAATCTAGATCGGCTGAGCAGTGAGTATATTGACAAGGAATGCGTTAAGTGCCATGACCAACCGTTCACTCGTAAATGGGTGGATGGCGCTGTCATGCTGGATCAAAAGGGAAAACAATTGCTGGCATCCGGTCGAATAATCATTGAGCAATTGAACAAAAACAACCTGCTCTATCCCGCACCCAAGGATCGGCAACCTAACCCGGTAGATGGCAAGGCCCTTGTTCTTGGCGCTCACCAATTGTATGAAGATACCTCCCGAGCAGAGAAAATTTACTTTGAAATGCAAAAGTATTTGCAAATTCATCTGAGCCAAGGCGCCTATCATCAAGATTTTAAAATGGCTGCCTACCAAGGCTTGATCCCCTTGCAAAAACATCTGGAGGAGTTACAGGCCGAAGCCCAGATGCTTGAGGAGTTGGCAGCCCAAAATGCCGTGCTCTCGCTTATCTCCCTTCCCTCAGTTATCCCTGTTCCCGGCCCTATCTATCAAGTGACCTACGAATCCTCGTTTCACGGGGTATTACCCGATCAACGGCAAAAACCGGCCTGCGCCACCTGTCATCCGACCGGCGACAAGGCAAATGCTGATTGGGAAAAACTCTGCGGCGCATGCCACACAACGGTTCAAACCTCACAATTCATTAAAGATCTGTCGACAATAAAGCAGCATGCCCAAAGTTTGAAGAAGGATGCAGACAGCGTAGTCGGAGAGTTGATTAACGCTAAGATTGTTCAACAGGATACGAGCGGCTCTTTACGTCTACTGGCAGACTTTGGGCATAACCAACAAGTGGCAGAAGTGCTCATGAAACGATTACTCCAATACCTGTCTGATTTAGAGAAATGCCTTGAACTCATGATCCTTGGGGTTGGTCACAGTAATCCGGATTATGCCCACTGGTATGGAAACGCGCCGGCCAAAAGCGATCTCATTGAGATCAGAGACGCTGCCCATAAATTGCTGATGATGCTAAAACTTCAGCAGGATGGCGCTAATTCGCATCCTTGATCGAAACAACACAGGAGTCACGCCATGGATCAGGAAAAAAAAGATACTGACTTTCCCATCGAATCATCTGTTATAGAAGGGAATTTCCTACATCCAACTCCCCTGCTGGATGCATTGGAAGAAGGCCCATGGCCCAGCTTTGTCAGTGGGCTTAAAGAATTGGCGGAACGAACCAAAAAACCCATGCTCAGGGGAGTTCTCGATCAATTGGAGTATTCCTACCTGACTAAGACCGGTTATTGGGAAGGCGGTCTGGTCACGGTATATGGCTACGGGAGCGGAGTAATCAGCCGTCGCTCCAAGATTGCGGACAAATTCCCGGAGGCCCATGAATTTCATACACTCCGGGTTCAGCCCGCACCGGGCTTACACTACAACACCACGATGTTACGCGATCTTTGCGACACTTGGGAAAAACATGGTTCCGGCTTGATTGCCCTGCATGGCCAGACAGGTGATATCATGCTGCAGGGCATTGAGGAAGCCAAGGTGCAAGAGTGCTTTGATGAGATCAATCAAGCGGGTTGGGATCTGGGGGGAGCAGGTCCCGCCATGCGAACAAGCATTTCCTGTGTGGGACCTGCCCGCTGCGAACATGCCTGTTATGACACCTTGCTACTGCACTACAAGGTCATGAAACACTTTGCCGGGGATATCCACCGTCCCCAGTATAACTATAAGTTCAAGTTTAAATTTTCTGGCTGCCCCAATGACTGCAGCAATTCAATCTTTCGCTCCGATCTGGCTGTAATCGGGATGTGGCGGGATGCCATCCTCGTAGATACGGAAGCCATGCAGGCTTGGATTCAAAAGAATGGTCTCGAGTTCCTGGTAAACAACGTGATCAGTCGTTGTCCAACACGCGCCCTTTCCCTGGCCGATGGAACAATGGCCATCGACAATGCAAACTGCGTCCGCTGCATGCACTGCATCAACGTAATGACGGAGGCCTTGTCACCAGGCAGGGAAAGAGGTCTGGCCATCCTGCTTGGCGGAAAAAATACCTTGAAGGTTGGCGCCATGGGCGGAACCATGATCGTTCCCTTCTTCAAAATGGAAAGCGATGAGGATATCGCGACGTTTATCTGCTTATGCGAAACCATTATTGAGTGGTGGAATGATAACGGCTTCGACCACGAGAGAATTGGCGAGACTATTGAACGAGTCAGTTTAAAACAGTTCCTGGATGGAGTTGGCCTGGAGGCGTCCATCGATATGGTATCGAGTCCTCGGAGCAACCCATATTATAAATCCGCGTACTAATTTTTGCGAAATGGAGCACACCATGAGTAGCGAACGAACCTGGAAAACGGTTGAATCAGGACCTTATGACTACCAGGGTGCACTCCATCCGGTAGTCATAAAAAATTACGGTAAATGGAAATATCATCAACTGCTCCGACCAGGTGTGCTTAAACATGTTGCCGAAAATGGAGATGTCCTGTTTACGGTAAGGGCTGGCACACCCCGCCAGGATTCGGTGGATTTGATTCGACGAATTTGTGATATCGCCGACACCTACGCCGATGGCTACCTACGTTTTACTGTGCGCAACAATGTGGAACTGATGACTGCGGACGAGGAAAAGGTGGAGTTGCTAATCAAATCCTTGGAGTCGATCGGTTTGCCGGTGGGAGGAATCGGCCCCTGTGTCTCTAATGTGTCCCATACCCAAGGCTGGCTTCACTGCGACATCCCTGCCACAGATGCCTCTGGTGTGGTCAAATCCATCATGGATAACCTGTATGAAGAGTTCACAAACTGTCAACTGCCAAGCAAGGTGAGAATTTCTACCTCCTGCTGTGCCATCAACTGTGGCGGTCAGGCAGATATTGCCATTGTGGTCAAACATACCCGTCCCCCTCGCATTAACCATGAGGTGATGGCGAACATCTGTGAATTGCCCAAGGTGGTTGCCCGCTGCCCAGTGGCCGCAATTCGACCAACGGTAGTCAATGGCAAGCCATCGCTGAGGGTTGACCATAAAAAATGCATGTACTGCGGGGCTTGTTTCGGTGCCTGCCCGGTCATGGAGATCAACCATCCCGAGCATTCAAAATTCGGGGTCTGGGTTGGTGGCAAGAACTCTAATGCCCGATCGAAGCCGGCCGTGGGCTGCCTGGTCGCTCAGAATCTTCCCAACAATCCACCTCGCTGGCCAGAGGTCAATGCCGTGGTCAGTAAAATCATTGAGGTCTATAAACAGGAAGGGAGGCCTTGGGAGCGATTGGGAGAATGGATCGACCGGGTAGGCTGGAAGCACTTCTTTGCCACCACTGGCCTGATCTTTGAAAAAGACATGATTGATTCGTACCGACACGCCAGAACCACCTTTAACCAATCAGCGCACGTCAGGTTTTAAGGACGGACACACCGATGGCAAACAAACCTATTGACTCCAACCCTATTCTTGATTCCGCCCTCAATTGGCACTATCCCGAATTTGCAGAAGAACACGGGACAGAAAAAGTTGTTGCCTTTGGCGACCATAGCCACAAATGCCCAATCTATGTGCGGAAAATTCCACCCTGTACTGCTAGCTGTCCTGCTGGCAATGACATTCGATCCTGGCTGACCATTGTCCAACAATCACAGCTCAAAAATCGCAGTTGGCGGGAATCATATGAATTAGCATGGCACGAGGCCAGTAAAACCACGCCATTTCCGGCTTCCTGCGGCCGGGTTTGTCCATATCCTTGTGAAAGCCAATGCAATCGCACCCAAAAAAACGATGGCGCAGTCAATATCGCCGCCTTTGAGCGGTGGCTTGGCGACTTCGGCATTAACCATGGCTTGCAGCATAAAAAACTAAGTCCTGAGGTCATGGATAAAAAGATAGCGGTAATCGGGGCCGGGCCGGCTGGACTTAGTTGCGCCTTTCAGCTGGCCCGACGCGGTTATCCGGTAACGGTGTTTGAAGCCTTTGCCCAGCCTGGCGGCATGCTTCGCTATGGAATCCCCGCCTTTCGACTGCCGCCTGCCATTTTGGACGCAGAAATTGACGCCATTACCAGAATGGGTGTTGAGATTGTCTGTAACACCACCATTGGCAAAGATATTGAGTGGGAAAGGCTTAGGGCAAATTACGACGCTATTTTTGTCGGCATCGGAGCCCATAAGGGGGTTGAGCTGGAAGGCAATTGGGACAACGCCCCCAATGTCTTGAGCGGGGTAGCGTTCTTGAATCAGGTCAACTCTGGCAAGACCATTGATATAGGCGACAGAGTAGTGATCATTGGCGGTGGGAATACCGCCATTACTGCCGCACGTGTTGCACGACGACTAGAAGCTCAAGTGACATTACTGTACCGGAGAACACGTGCTGAAATGCCCACCCTTGACAAGGAAATCGATGCTGCGTTGATAGAAGAAATTGATATCCGGTATCTGGTCGCTCCTCTCGGAATTCGATCTGAGAACGGCAAAGGTGTTGCCGTCAAGTGTCAAAGGATGAAGCTTGATGAACTGGATAACAGTGGACGGCGGATGGTCATTCCAGTGGCAAAGTCTGAGTTCGAAGTGCCATGCACAGCTGTCATCTACGCCATCAGCCAACGTCCAGATTGGAGTGGCATTCAGCTTGATCCTGTCAAGAATGGTTGGCTTATGCCTGATGAAGACTGGTCTGTCGGCGCAGGGGTGTACGCTGGTGGTGACGTCATCAGCCTGGAACTGGTGACCACAGCCATTGGCCATGGCAGAATGGCTGCTGAGCGGATTGATGCCAAATTCAAAGGTAAGGGGTTCCGATTTTTCGCGGATAGACAAATCGCAACCCCTGATACACTGCGCTTGGAATATTATCCCGAACTCAAACGCAACGAATGTAACTGGTTACCAGTTGGTCAGCGGTGTTCAAGTGGGCTTGAGTCGGAGGCAGAATTAGGTATAACCGAAGAACAGTTTCAGGCTGAATCCATACGATGCATGAGTTGCGGACTCTGTTTTGAGTGCCGACAATGTTTGATATTCTGTCCTCAATCGGCAATCTTAGCATTCCCGCAAAATCCAACGGGTGAAGTGATGTATACCAACTACAACCAATGTGTCGGGTGTCATATTTGTTCTCAGGCCTGCCCATGCGGCTACATTCAGATGGGAATGGGAAAAGAACTCTAACAGTGAAAATCATGGATAAAAATTTGATCGACCATACCCAGGAGACCATTGATCGATCTCTGGATATGGTCGGAAAAAGGCTGGCATAAACAGTCCCTAAGGAGTCAAAATTGCTCATCCTGTACCTTTCGGCTCTGCTTGAGGAGCAGGGTGAACGCAACTTATTTCGTCCGTTTCTCCGGCACTCCCAAGGCCTTAAGGATAAGGGCCATGGGACAGAACTTGCTCAGCCCGAACTGAAAGAGATTAGCGCCGACAAAGGCTGTGACCCATAACCAATAGGTGCTATGGAAGAGAGGACTGGCCTGAACGCCTAAGGCCAGACTGAGGAGAATGAAGGTTCCTGCAATAGTGTGAATCCAATCGGTGACAATCATGACTTATTCCTCATTGGGTTGGATTTTTGAGATTTAACTGTTTCGTTGTCTATTAAAGAACGACAATAGAGGCGTCGCAAAGTACCGATCATCTCTGTGACCTTGGGTGAGGCGATAGAGTAACGGACAAAATTTGCCTGCTTATCGGTGACCACTAGTCCTTGATGGTGCAGCCGCTGAAGGTGCTGGGAGACATTGGCAAACGAGGTGGTCAACTGATCATGGATCTCACCAACCGTCTGACCGCCATCGACCAGGAGACAGAGGATCTTCAACCGGATCGGATGACCAATCGATTTCATAATCTTAGCGAGCGACGCCACTGTACTGTTGTGCATTCTCTGCCCTGCTCTATCCTTTCCAGGCAAATTAGTATTCAATTTTTTTCTAACATACCAGGTTGTCGTTTCCGGTCAAGAAGAAAATAAAGTGGTGACTATACGCGGTTGTAAGGGTTTTATGGGGTTTTACTGATCCCGCTATGCCAGGGGACCCAAAAGGGGCACAAGTGATCGAGACCGGCATTTCTGGAATACCGGACGACAAGAAAACGCGCTAGTGTCGCTGCGGCAACCTACCTATCAGAGGGGAAATATCTCCGGGCGGAGGACAACATCAAAAATTCCCAGGAGATACATCATCAGGCCATTCCGGGTCATCCATCACTCTACAGTCACTGATTGACATATTTCATCAGCATCTGTTTAACACCGGTGGAATCCCACTGCACCGGACCAAGGAATTTCTCTCGCAACACACCTTTTTTATCAATGATATAGGTTTCAGGCACCCCGGTCAGTCCGTATGCCAGTCCAGCCTTGTTGTCCGGATCAACCAGGACTGGAAAGGTCATACCAAACTTGGTGGCCAATTCATCCGCAACGACAGGGTTATCCTTATAAAGGATGGATAGCATCGTAAACTTATCGGCAGGCATAGAGGTGTATAGAGTCTGCATGGATGGAATCTCCTCTCGGCACGGAGGGCACCAGGTGGCCCAGAAATTCACGAAGACCACCTGGCCCTTGAGATCATCCAGGTTCCAGGTCTTGCCCTGTCGATCCACCAAGGTAAAATCCGGGGCCAGTTTGCCTACTTCAGCCAGCTTTGGCCGTTGCCCGCAGGCAGAAATAAGCATCATAGTACAGCACAAGGCCATGAGGGTGATCGCAATTTTTTTCATGATATCGTTATTTCCTTAAAAAAATAAGCCGGGATGAAGGGTGTTTTTGTTCATTTATTGGTCTGCATTTCAGCAGCAACCAAGTCCCTCAGTTGCTGCTCTCCAAAACTGGTCAACGGTTTCCCGTTGACAAAAAATCCAGGGGTTTTGCGAACATTAAGCGTTTTTGCATCTGCGAGATCCTGCTCAATCATCCGCACGATGGCGGGATCGTTCATCTCCGTTTTAATCTTTTCGAGATCAAGGCCAATATTGCCGAGGAACTGCCACACCAAATGCGGTTGGGGGTTATGATGGCTTGCCCAATAATGCTGCGATTGATACATGGCTTCCAGCGTTTCCCAATACTTCCCCTGTCTTCTCGCCGCTTCAAGTATCTTGACAAAATAGTCGGCGCCATCATGAAAAGGGGCATATCGCATAACAAGTTTAATCTTGCCAGGATAGGCTGCCATCAGATTTTTGACAATCGGATAAAAAGCGTTGCAGGTTTCACAGGCGGGGTCGAAAAACTCCACCAGATAGACCGTTGCCTCTTCGTCACCCAGAGTTTGAGCATGTTCCCTGACAAAGAGTGCGGCGTTCTCCTGGGCCAGAAAACCAAATTTTTTCTCCTGTTGGATGGTATAAAAATACGAACCAAAGGCAAACAAAAGAACGAGGACGGCGCTTGAACAGACGATCAACACGTGTTTTTTCATAAAGAGATTCTCCTTTTTAGGATCAAGAGCAACGCTGTTAGAATTGAAAACCCGATAAGCGCAAGCATTGGGATTGTCAGAAAACCAAACAGGTCGATGTAGCCCTCTGAGCAGGAAACTCCTTGAGTGCACGGCTTGAGGCTTTCCGGGATGATTTTATAATAGAGAAGATTTTGGTACAACGCAATCAAACACCCTGTGCTAGTCAACGGCAGAGCGTACTTGACCACATTGCTATCAAAGGGGAAAAGCCCTGTCAAAAAAATAAACAGCAGGGGGAAAAGGCAAATTCTTTGGTACCAGCACAAACTGCACGGCGCAAACTCCATGACCTCACTAAAAAACAGACTGCCTGCTATCGAGGCCGCGGCAATGAGCCAACAAAGAAAAAGAAGATTCCAGTTGGAAATGATTTTTTCGTCTAAAAAGCGATTCATTGTTTTAGATCTCCGAACATGAGTCATGGCACAAGATAATACCTCTTCTGCAGGCACGTAAGGTGGCGGAACATGTCCGAGGATTTTTCTTGCAGGGACTCAAACCAAGGGCCTGATAATCTCGTCAATAAACCATAGACTGGCAAAAGATTGTACAACTACCACCATGAACCGCCTTTAAATCGGCAGAGATAATCCCCCAGAAAGAAAAAATCAACCGACAACACTGAGATTACTATAGCCGCCTGCCAGCCTCCTCAGCCTGATCTGCACCGGAATCCGCTCCTTCAAGGCATCAACATGAGAGATGACCCCGATGGTCTTGCCGGTCTCGTGCAGGGCAGACAGAGCGGACAGGGCTGTTTCAAGGGTCTCGGTATCGAGAGTGCCAAACCCTTCATCAAGGAACAAAGAATCGATTCGGCTCTGTCCCGAAAGCCTGGCCAAGCCAAGAGCCAAGGCCAGACTGACCAAAAATTCCTCGCCACCGGACAAGGTGCCGGTTGGGCGAATGGCATCGGCCTGGTAAGTATCGATAATTTCCAGGCCAAGCTCTTCATCTTGATGACGACGCAGCAGATAACGGTCGCTGAGCCGAACCAACTGACGGTTGGCAAGATGAATCAGATGATCAAGTGTCAACCCCTGGGCAAAGCGCCTGAATTTTTTGCCATCTGCAGAACCGATCATATCACTTAACAGCTGCCAGTGCCGCTGTTCCCGGCGCTGATTATCAATCAGGGCTGAACGTTCACGGTGTTCAGCCATAAGTTTATCCTGACGGCGAATAGTCTCACTCAAGGCACCTAGCTCCTGCTGCAGCTGAGACAGTGACTCCCCTGCCTTTGCAATAGTGATTTGCAAGACCTCCAGATTAATCCCTGCTGCCTTCTCGCCAAGACCGTGCCGTTGGGCGCGGGCCTCTCGCAGCCGGTCGTCCAGGCGCTGTCGGCGAAGAACAAAACCATCGCGCACACCTCGTAATGACTGCAACTCAGCCTCTGGCAGAAGGGCCTGACGCAACGTCGTCAAGTCAGCAAAACCTGAGGTGTGCAGGCGTTGATCAAGTGCCTGTCCGAAACGTTGCGACTCCTCTGCCATCCGCTCCATCTGCTGGATATTTTCTGTAAACGCCCCAAGCGCCGCAGCAGCGTGAGTTGTAAGCTCGGAGATGATCCGGTCACTCTCCTTGATTCGCGCGGCATACGCCGACCAGGCTTCGGTCAGCTGCCGCCTGGCAGCTGCCACCGTTTCACTGCCCAGGACCGCAACCCGTTGGACGGTTAAAGCCTCAATGGTGGTTGTAACTTCAGTCACTGCGGCCAGATCCTGTTCCCTGCGAGCACGAAGCCCCTCCTCTTGCGTTGCCAGCACGGAAAGAATTTGCTTGACCTCAAGGGCCTGGCTCTCAATGACACTCCGATCCTGCCGGGCCTGATCGAATCGCTGCCACCGCTGATGTAAAAGTTCGGCTGTGGCCTCCTCCTGCCCTGGAGCGGGCAAGGTAATTCCGTAAATCGCGAGCCTCCCTTCAAGCTCCAAACCCAGTGCTTTTCCACGCGCACAGAGTTCCTGATCCTCTTCCTGAAAGCGTTGCACAGCTGTGCCCTGATCTTGAATCAAGGCAAGCAATTTTTCCAGCTCACCTACCACTGCAGATTCAGCCTTCTCGCCAACCAGCAGCTGTTGAATAAGCCCATCCCGTTCTGCCTGAATCGTGCGCGCTTCAAGCAACCGTTGCTGCTGCAAAGCAATAGCCTTGACCACATCCGTTTTGATTTCAGCTGTCAGATGGGCCGCAGTGAGATCAACCTCAGCCCTCTCCCGGACCAGCCTAGCCCGCAGTTGATCATGCGAAACGATAAGAGCAGCAATCTCATGTTCCAGAGTCTTTGCCAGTTCGGAAAGCTCCTGCATCCGGCCATCAAGGGTTGCCAGGTTGGCAAGCAGCGCAGCTACCTTCTTCCGCTGGGCTGTAACGGCCACCCTGTTCTCATCCATGGCCGGGGCTCCTTCCTGCCATGGATGACTCACCGCCCCACAGAGCGGACAGGGGTGACCATCGGCCAAACACCTTCGGTCGGCCTCATATTTTGCGACTTGGGCGGCGAGACGCTGCTTCTCTTCCATCAACAACAAAATCTGCTCAGCCTGACTCTGATCCATGACTAGCTGTTGCCGCCTGATCCCATCGGAACCAAGCCCCTCAATGATACCCTTTTTACGTTCTTCCTTTACTCTCCTCTCCGCGACCAACTTCTGATACTCTGCTTCCAAAACCAGCACACTCTCAAGCCCTGATAAGCGCTGTCGATTTGCGGACAGTGCGCTTTCAAGATCCTCCCAGGAGCCCCCATGCAGGGTCTCGGCCAACCGATCCTCACATTGGACAAGACGGTTTCTGATGGCCGTAATCTCAAGACCGGCGGCAGCCTGTCGTACGCGTAAGCCGTCAATCTCCTTTTGTTGACGGGCGATGCCGGCACTGAGCCGCTCCTGCTCCCGACGATTAGCGGCATATCGCTGTCTGCCCCCGGAAAGTTCACGCAGGGTAGCGGCAATTATCCCGATATCGTGAGCGAGTCCGGCATCGGCGGCGCTCCCGCTCAGGATGGCGTTAATGGTTTGAAGACGGATAAGACTTTCGGCCAAGGCGTCACGGTGTTTTTTGGCATCTGCCTGAAGGGTGGACATGGTGGCATCAGCAACGGCAACAGCCTGTTGCTTAGAAATCCGGGTCACGCCATGAATACGGATCTGTTCATCCATCATTTCCGCCGTACGAATTGCCTCCTCCCGAACTGTTGCAGTTTGAGTAAATCGCTCAACCTCCTGATCAAGAACCAGCCGACCTTGACGAGCTTCCTCCTCACTCTTGTGCAACGCCTCACTTTGCCCGGAAAGCTTAAGCGATTCGGCACGAAGGCGGTCTAGTCGCTCAGCTAAGGCATCCAGTGCCCGCACATCAGAAAACAGAGGCAGGGCCAGTTCCGCCTGAGCCAATCGATCAAGAGAAGCCGTAGCTTCAGTCTGCTCGGCATTCACAACAACCAAGGACTGCTCAGCTTCATTAATTGCGGCCATGAGATCCTGATAACGAATCGCGGTTGCCGCCTGATCCCGCTGCTCAGCGATGGCTGAGGTTGCCGTGATAATTTCAGTCTCTATCGTAACCTTGCGCTCTCTCAGTTCCACCAACTGTTCCGAAGGCATGACATTGAGATGGGCATTGACGGCGATCATCTCATCGAGCCGCTGACGTTCCTCGCGAGCCCGACTAAACGCCTGAACCGAGATCAATGAATAGAGACGGGTGCCAGTCATCCGCTCAAGAAGTTCGGCCCGCTCATTGTCCTTGGCTTTGAGGAATGAGGCAAAACTACCCTGAGCCAGCAGCACCGACCGGGTGAACCGGGAAAAATCAAGACCAGTGAGGGACTCAACCCGCTCGACCACCTGACGAACCTGCTCCTCGACAATCCGTTCTTCACCCTCCGGACTGATCTCAACCAACTCCATGGCAGTAGGCTGGAGATTGCCCTCAGCCCGGCCACGAGCCTTGCGCCGAGACCACCGGGAGCGATACCGGCCCTGCTCTACCGTGAACTCAACCTCGGCAAAACACTCGCCGGTATTTCTGGTCAACAGCTCTGCGCTGCTGCCAGGGGGCAGCCGAGGGGTCTGACCGTAGAGGGCCACACAGATGGCATCAAGAATGGTGGTCTTCCCCGCTCCTGTCGGACCGGTGATGGCAAAGATTCCGGCATCGGCCAACGGCTGCGCGTCAAAATCGAGACGAAATTCACCACGCAGAGAGTTAAGATTCTTCAGGGTGAGGGCGTTAATCTTCATCAACCGCGCCCTCCATCGCCACAGTGGCCGCATCAACCACCTGCCGGTAGCGGGCTACCACCGCTTCGCGCTCCTCCCCCGTCAACTCCTCGACCAAGTCAAGGCGTCGGGCAAAGACCTCCTGGGGCGTTAACACGGACAACAGTTCCGTCGACTCATCACCGCCATCCATCAACCGAGGCAACAGACGTTGATAATTACGTGTCGCCAAGACATCACAAGCCTTGCCCGCGGCCAGTTCAGCCACCCTCTCCTGAACCCCGGCGCCTAAAATATCGGTCTCCAGTTGAATTTCAAGCCAGAGCAAATCTTCCGTGCCGTCCCTCCCGGCAAAGAAGGTCTCGATCACAGGCCAATCGCCGCGCAGAATCTTCATTGGCTGCCATAGTGGCACTGGAATCTCAGTAATATCGGGCGATTTCATCCGGTCATCAAAATGGAGCAGGGTCACAGTTTTTTTGCTTCCCGCCTCGGAAAAACTCAAAGGGATTGGTGACCCGGAGTAACGGATCGGATCTGGACCGGCAACTGTTTGCGGTTTATGAAGGTGCCCTAAGGCCAGGTAGTCGAATCCGGCGGCAATCGAGAAAGCCGAGATCCCACCCAAGGTACCGACAGAGACCTCGCGTTCGCCATCAGACACCTCGCCACCAGCCGCAAATAGATGGCCGGTAGCAATCAGTGGCAAGCCATCAGCCCTGCCACTAAGTTGTGCAATCCTCTCCCGCGCCAACGAGCAGGCCTGGGCATAATGAGCAGCCACACCTTGAAGATAGGCACGATTCTTATCTGCATACGATTCCCCGGCATGGGCCCTGCGCATATCCCGCTCCCGCAGAAATGGGACCGCTGCCACCATGCCGCAGGGATTGCCATCAGGGTCGTGAAGGAGAATAAGGTCGTTGGCCGGCTGCTCCAGGTCAGGACTGCCGACCACATGAACATTAAAGACCTTGAGCAACTCACGAGGGGCGTGAAGACTGGCGGCAGAGTCGTGATTACCGCCAATAATCACCGCCTGACGGCAGGACGTATCACTGACTAAACGGCGGAGAAAATCGTAATACAGGGTAAGGGCATAATTGGACGGGGCAACGGTATCGAAAATGTCCCCGGCAATGATCAGGGCATCGATCTGGTGGGTAGTAAGGAGCGCAAGCAGCCAATCCAAAAATTGGCTGTGTTCGTAGCGTCTGTCCTGGTGAAAGAGATTGTGGCCGAGATGCCAGTCTGAGGTATGAAGGACGCGAAGCATGATGGTGTCACACAAGCAACGAAAAGAGGAAGCTACGGAAAAGAGAAATGATTACAGCGAAACTTACGTCTCGGACTGATATCGAGCCAGGGGTCAAGGCCATCAACGATGGCGGAGAAGGAGGGATTCGAACCCTCGGACCCCGGAGGGTCAACGGTTTTCGAGACCGCCCCATTCGGCCACTCTGGCACCTCTCCGCACTGAATGACTTATCACTTGGTAACTAACGTCCAACAACTCGACGGACGGGAGTTGCACCTGCAGTCAGAACGAAGACAAATGAAATCATCGTTCTTCCCAGACAATACAATCTGCAGGACAGATCTTAATCGCCTCATCCACGCACTCATCAGGATATTCGGCCAGATCAACGACCTCAATCAGGAATGTTGCCTGATTCATACGAAAAGCCTCCGGACAAACAGCCAAACACCCCTCACACTGAGTACAGAGGCCAATATCAATCACTGGAATTTTCATGCTCTCCCCAAGGAATAAACCAGTTGCCGTTTAAGGGGAAAAATCCTCCTAGCCCTTTGCCCTGGCCGCTCAAGAACATAGACTGGAAATTGCAATTCCGCAACTTAAAACCTAGTCTTCTTTACCCGGACCAGGACTCCCCCACCCGTTAATCGAGCAGACGCTTCTGGCCGGTCAGTTTCTGGATGGCCCCGATCTCCTGGGTAACCTCAAGCACCCCAAGGTATTTACCCTCATCGTCGTACACCGGGAAATAACGGATAAGCACCTTCTCACCCTTGAAATCGATCCAGAATTCAGCCTTGTCCAAGGTCTTATTTTTAAAACCGGAGACAATTATTTTCACCGTGTCCACGCTCTTTTCCGGGTGACATTTCTCCACCTGGCGACCGATAACCGAGCGCGTTCGCGGGAAGATCTTCACCTTATCCAACCGATTAAAATACGCTACCGAATCAGTGGCATCGACAAAGGTCACCTCAAAGGGCATTGCCTCCATGATCGCGTCAAGCTGCTTATAGGACAAGCCTTCAATCAATTTCTTGGCGCCCTGTCCACCCTTTTCAAGCTCATCCACCATGGCTTGGAACTGAACAAATGCCTGGTCACCATAAGTCTCCCGATTGATGTGGGCGAACTCGGCCATCAGTGAGGTGTTATCAGCATCACTCAGCGCCCTCCTGCCCATGGGGTACAGAACATCATTCTCCTTCCAAATATGATCGGCCCTGACCTTCAGGTACTCCAAGCCCTCCTCCTTGAATTGAAGCCGCTCGGCAAAGGTAAGTTCGGCAAAGGTAGGGAGTATCGCCTGCATCCCGGCCAAAAGAACCCGCTCCGCCTCATGTTCCTGGAGCATTACCCCAAGCGGCCCACCCTGGACCGGCACCCCGTGCCTTTCCATCAACGGAAAGAGACACTTCTCTTCTTTGGTATTATGAATCTTGTCCCCAAACTGAAGCAGGAAATCAATGGCCCGTCCAAGCTGGACAATATTTACCTCGACACTCAACTCAATGGCGTCAAGACATTGCTTGAGGATAGCCATACTCCGTTCAATCAGCTCATGCTCAGCGATCAAATAATCATCCCAACGGCTAAAATTCTCCATGGCGCTCTCCTTATATCCCTAATTTTCCTATTTCTCTCTCTCGGGTAAGCATGACACTAAAGATCTGAAATCAGATCGGCGGGGCGATGGTTACGATAATCCGCATATTAGTTTTGGCTTTGACCCCATGAGGGTCGCTGATATCAGAAATCAGCATATCGCCGGCCTTGGCTGGGATCGATGAATTTTCGCCCAAGAATTCTCCCTCTCCTTCAAGGACCACCATGCTGAGCTGCCCCTCGATCTTATGGGAATGAACAGGGAACAATTGACCTGCCCCGATATTGAAATTGATAATTTTGAAGTACTCAGAATCATGGAGCACAAAACTCCTGATCGAAATCGGACTAAATTCATTGGTCTGCCCCAGCTCAATCTTTTTCATGGCTTCCTCCTTTGTCTTGGTCATTTTGATCAATCGTGAAATATCATCAGTAACGTCAGCGTATCAGGTTTGATGATTTGAGTGTATGAAAAAATACAGTGAAAACCATTGACTTAAGTCAACCTGTGACGATAAAGTTGATGGCGTCGCAAAAAGTCCGATCTACTGCGTCCCCGTCCGACACCAGCGGGGATTGAACTGAATTGCGTGGTGGTTTTGTTCGCTTGGCATACCCATAGTACAACCTCTCTCAAAACACACCCCGCACCTTGTATATCGGCCCTTTCGGAGTCTCGCAGGCTCGCTTACCTGCTTAACCAGCGGCTACCTTTTTACGAGATCATCAAAGTTAAAGTCTCCAACTGCCGCCCCAAATACCATCAACCATTTTTTCACAGGCAACTACCATGAGTCAATTTTTTCGAGCCGGAGTGGGCGCGGTAATTGTAAACACCAAAGGAATGGCGCTGGCCCTTGAACGATCAGACACGGTCGGAGCCTGGCAATTCCCGCAAGGGGGCATCGATGACCAAGAAGAACCGATCACTTCAGTGTACAGAGAGATTCAGGAAGAGACAGGCATTACCCCGGATCTGCTGCACCTTATCCGTCCCTACCCGCACCTTCTCTCATACGAACTACCCACGCAATGGCGGTCTCTAAAAATCGGTCGAGGCCAGACCCAGCAGTGGTATCTCTTCCGTTTCCTGCCCGTACACGATGCGATTACCCTGCCCTCTCCCGGGGAATTTATCAACTGGCGCTGGACAACGTTTCCCGAACTCCTGCCGGTAGTGGCAGAGTTCCGCAAACACATCTATCACTGCCTGGCCAGTGAGTTTACCGAAATAAGAGAGCTGCCAAAGGGACATAATCCTTGACGACGCGGGGACTGATTGCTACATTCCCACGATGTTCAATACCCCCCTAGAAAGCCTGAAAGAGGTCTTTGGCTATACCTCGTTCCGCCCGTCACAGCAGGAAATCGTTGACGCCCTTATCAACGGCGAAGACCTCTTTGTGCTGATGCCGACCGGCGGCGGAAAGTCCCTGTGCTATCAACTCCCGGCCCTCCATCGTCCAGGAGTCGCTATTGTCGTCTCCCCACTGATTTCGTTGATGAAGGACCAGGTCGATGCCTTGACAGCGGCCGGAGTCAGAGCGGCCTGTTACAACTCGTCGCTCGGGGCAACCGAGGCACGCCAGGTCTTAGCCCGCCTGCACGAAGGTCAGCTTGACCTGATTTATGTCGCCCCGGAGCGGCTGATGAGTGACTCCTTCCTTGAACGCATCCAGAGCATCGAAGTCGCCTTGATCGCCATCGACGAGGCCCATTGCATCTCCCAGTGGGGACACGATTTTCGGCCGGAGTATCGTCAACTGTCACGGCTTCGCACCATCCTCCCCGGCCCACCGATGATCGCCTTGACCGCCACGGCGGAACCGCACACCCAGAAAGATATCCTTACCGGGCTGAAGTTGACCAACGCCCGGTGTTTCGTCACCGGCTTTGACCGGCCAAATATCCGCTACACAGTGGTCGATAAGCTCAAACCTGCCAATCAGCTCACCGAATTCTTAAAATCAAGACAGGGCGAAGCCGGCATCGTTTACGCCTTGAGCCGCAAACGCGTTGAATCAGTGGCCGCCGACCTGAACAAGGCGGGGATCAAAGCTCAAGCCTATCATGCGGGCTTGAACTCAGCCCGCCGTCAGGATGTCCAGGACGCCTTTCAGCGCGATGAGATTCAGATCGTGGTGGCGACAGTGGCCTTTGGCATGGGCATTGACAAGTCCAATGTCCGCTTCGTGGTTCACTATGACCTACCCAAGAACATCGAAAGTTATTATCAGGAAACCGGTCGAGCCGGACGTGACAGTATGCCGGCCGAGGCCCTGTTGTTGTTTGGCTATGGCGATATTGCCATAGCCCGAAGCCTGATCGAGCACAGCCCCAACCAGGAACGCAAACGGATCGAGAATCAGAAGCTGAACATCATGGTCGGATTTGCTGAAGCCCAAACCTGCCGCCGCCGCATCCTGCTGAGCTATTTCGGCGCAACCATGGACGCTGATTGCGGCAATTGCGATATCTGCTTGAATCCGCCCGAGACCATAGATGTTACTGAAGAGGCCCGCAAGGCCTTGTCATGCGTCTATCGTGTCGGCCAACGCTTCGGCATCGGCCACGTCATTGACGTTCTCCGTGGCTCAAAGAATCAACGAATCCTTCAGCTCGGGCACAACACCCTGTCCACTTACGGAATCGGCACAGACAAACCACAGGAGTTTTGGGGCGCCTTGCTCCGCTACCTGATTCACCACGACTATCTCAAACAAGATCTGGACAACTTCTCGATCCTGACCCTGACCGATGCGGCCCGCCCCTTGCTCAAGGGCGAGATTGCCCTGACCATGCCCAAACCAAGGACACGTCCAGCAAGTGAGGCCAAAAAATCGTCTACCAAGAAACAGACCACGCCACTGATCTACGACCGAGCGCTCTTCGCCCGGCTGCGGGAGTTACGGAAACGACTGGCCGACCAGGAAGGGGTCCCTCCCTTTGTTATCTTCAGTGACGCCACCTTAGCCGAAATGTCTGCCGTCCGGCCTGCCGACCGGGAGGCAATGCTCTTAATCAACGGAGTTGGCCGCCATAAGCTTGAACATTATGGAGACCAATTCCTGCAAGTAATCCACGCTGCATCGGAAAATTGATTAAACCGGTGCGCAAGAGCTGTCTACCGCACCGGGCCATCGACCACTTCCACTCTACTTCAGCCAAGGAGCACCCGGATGACACACCATCTCATTATCGGCAACGGCGTTGCCGGCACCACCGCAGCTGAATCCATCAGACAAAAAGATAACTCCTGCGACATTACCATCATCACCGAGGAGGACCTGCCCTTCTACTTCCGGATCAGACTGCCTGAATACCTTTCAGGCGATGTCACCGAAGAGCGGTTGCTCGCGCAGAAGCCGGAGTGGTATAATGACCAAAGGATTAACCTTATGTCCCGGTGCCGTGTCATCGGCGTTGATCCAATGACGAAAACCGTTACCACCAGTACTAAACAGACACTTACATACGACCGACTGTTGATCGCAACCGGCAGTCACTCGTTTGTCCCGCCCATTCAAGGAGCTAATACGCCAGGAGTATTTACTCTCCGCAACATCAGCGATGCCCGGTCCATTAAGGAACACGCGGCGACAGCTAACAAAGTAGTGGTCATCGGCGGCGGACTCCTTGGTCTTGAGACAGGGCAGGCCCTCCGCAAAATCGGCAAAGAAGTCACGGTGGTAGAATTCTTCCCCCGTCTCCTCCCCCGGCAGCTTGACGACCAAGGGGCATCAAGGCTCAAAGAGATGATGGAGACAAAACTAGGATTTTCCTTCAGACTTGACGCTCAAACCAAAGAGATCATCGGACATGAACGTGTTACCGGGATAGCGCTTAAAGACGGCGAGACCCTGCCTTGCGAGATGGTCATTATCTCGGCAGGGGTCAGGCCAAACCTGGACCTTGCTGTTTCTATGGGACTTACCCATGACAAGGGAATTGTGGTGAACGAACGGATGGAGACCAGCATCAAGGATGTCTTTGCCGCTGGCGATGTCGCCGAATTCGGCGGCCAACCACCAACAGGGATCTGGCCAACCGCCATGCAGCAGGGCAAGGTCGCAGGCATCGTTATGGCTTACGAAACAGCCATCTATTCCGGCACCATTATGGCCAACCGGCTGAAGGTCGCAGGCATTGATCTAGCGGCAATCGGAGACATTGATGCCGACCAGCGCCATGAGAGCCGAATCACCGTTACCGACACCACTTATCGTAAAATCGTCATTGATCAGAATCAGATCATCGGCTGTATCTTGCTAGGCGATACCCGTGACTACGGAAAACTGAATCGCGCCATCACAGACAAAACCGAACTCCATCTGCTGGACCGGGAACTGAGCGAAAGTCTGTAGCAAGTTTGGATTAGCGGGGCATAAGCCAACATTCTGAGCCGAATTAATGTTGATAATCTCGCAAAAAAAATCACGGGATGTCTAAGCAGGTAAGCGAGCCTGCGAGACTCCGAAAGGGCCGACATACAGGTAAGCGAGCGAAGAGAGACTCCGAGGCGCAGGGTGTTTTTGTGAATGAAGCCACACATATGGTATGCTGAATGAGCAAAAAATATGCTGCAACGCATTGATAGGTTCCGAATTTCACACTCTTTATACCCTGGAAGCGCTGTTAAACAGCGCCAACCTGGTGGTTGATTTTCGACGAGCTCATCTGCCTTGAGCTGCGCACGCCGACTATCCCCAAGAACGGTTACTGCCGCCGAACCAATGAAATTCAGCTACCGGAGCCAGGGCAATTGAAGATGCTCCGCAGCTCAAAAGATTACGGAGCATTGCATGGATATTGCTGAAGAGTGCACCAGAGGGATTCCTATTTTGCGTTGACCCAGAAACCCTCACCTCCGTTGATCACGGTAAGGACGTCAAAGCCTTTGCTAGACACATAAGAAGCAAAGGCTGTGGGGTCCATGCTTGGTGAATAGAATGCCCATCTTGAGGAGGCCGGCACCCATTTCCAGACCGAGATATATTTCCCTGGATCGCCAAAATAAGTCGCGACATTGATCGATGCATCGGCGAGGCCGTTGCCCAGCAGATTCCACCCGATTGACATGTTGTATGTCGTCCCGCCGGCATTGATGGTTGCGATATTCAGCAATGAACCCATGACATTTTTACCGGAATAAAGATCCATATTGTCGGGTTCGGTTTGGTCAGGTACACCCCAGTTCGAGACCATGAGATTTGCACCATCTCCGGTGAATACCATTCCCAACCACGGTACGACGCCCGATTGTGGTGGCGAGAGCAACGTGAATTCCGAACCCGAGACCTCACCGGTTGTCGCCACCAGTTGGCCTTTGACATATGGGGACGTAGTGCCCATGGCATCGGTCCATGTCACGATGTACTGAGTTCCGACGTAGGTGGGAACCGGGAGTACCTTGGGTCGGGTTGTGGTAGCTCCAATAACGAAACTGGAGCCCGGTGTTGCGCCGGCTTTCGAAACCAGAATGCCGTAAGCTTCCCAATTGCACCCACCAGCGGCACAGGCATTCGGCAACGTTGTTTCTTCGGTAAAGGTAACCAGGTAATTGGTTCCGTCGAAAGCAAGCGCCAAAGGACTACCGTCGCGGGGAAGACTGCCGGGGTCCACAAGGAAGTTGCTTCCGGAAAGAGTCCCTGCTACTGATGCGCTCGATTTGGTGATGAACTGGCCGTAGATGTCCGACTCGAAACAGTGTGAGCCCGTGCCGTCCGTAAAACACGCACTCTGGTTGCGACCATCGGCCCATACCGTAAGAATATTTTTGCCATCAAAGGCAATGCCCGGATTTCGCTGGCCATGCACGGCGGTGCTGATAGACACGACGGAACCTAGCTTGGCGCCGCCTGGGGTGATGAATTGACCGAATATATCCGCCGTATCTCCGTTGTCGGGCTCACTGTCGCTTTCCCAAACGACAAAATAATTTGCTCCATCAAAGAGCATGCCGCGCGCCATACCCAGGCTTCTATTCGGTGACGTGAAAATATTGAACGGCGCACCGACCAATGCGCCAGATTTGCTTATGAACTGTCCCGCCACTGTATTGGTCGTGATTTCCTCGTATGCAAGCAAATAATTCTGCCCGTCAAACGCAACTATAGGCGAACCTCCGATTGCACTCGTCAATATACGTGAGCCCACAAGCTCCCCGGCCTTAGACACAAGCTGTGCGGTAATGCTTTGGTAAGTGTTGTGACGATCAGGTTCCGGTTTGTCTCCGATGCCTATCAAAAAGTTGGTCCCGTCAAAAGCGACACCGACAGCATCCTCCATCCTTGATGTAGTGGCTATCGGAAACGTTGTTGTAGCCAAAGCAAGAGACGGGAAAAATAAGACTACCAGATACAAGATACAGTTAATGATCGAACGCATGGTTTTCTCCCCTAAAAGAATTTCGACAGCTCGTTCTTGATTCGCATCGTTTTGCATTGTCGCTTCGGAGGGCGGTCCTTCCAATCGCCTGCAGCCGATGATAAGTAATCGTTCTTGAGATCTCGGCAAGGCTCGGGAAAACAGGACCAAGACTCCCCAATAATCCATTTTAAGGGCTACCCACACGAAACAGCGAGGAGCCAGAAATTTCATCCAGAATATCTTCAATCATTCCGGACAAGTTCCGCTTTGCCCGATCCCGCTTATCGTCATCTCCGACCAAGACCGCGCCAAAGAAATCGTTACAAATCTTCTTTTTCTCTTTCTCCCAGGCATTGGTAAAACCCGCTTTGCCGGAGGACCCCTTACCCTGTGCCACAACAGCAGAAGAGTTCCGACGACCATGCGCCCAGTTAATGATCTGTGAATAATAGATTAGCTGCCGATCGAGAAGGATGTAAAGAAATTGAATATTCCGGTTGGGGCCGATCCGTAATTGCTGACCACCCAGTTTTTTTCCCATAACCCTGGTTCGAGCAAGGCTCTCTACTCCTCCAAGCGCGGCATACCCTGCCCCAGACACCCCACCGACAGCCATGAACAGCCCAAGAGAAGTGGCGCCTACCACCAAGTCCAGCGCGCCGCCAAGAGCAGCGCCGCTCATGGCGGCAGCAACGATCAGCCTGCCCTTACTCAACCCCAAAAGCTCCCAGGTCCTCTCCCCAAAGAGATCATCATGGAGGATGGATTGGGGAGGCAAATCATACTGAAAGATGTTGTGCTTAAACAATCGGCGGATCAGTTGCTGGGCCTCCCGTTCGATTGTCGCAAGCTTCTTGATATATTCACCCTTAAGTTGCTCCTGGACTTTCGTCTCGGGAACGTTCTCCGCCAGCGGACGGGCCAGAGTATAGGTGAGACATTGCTCAGCAAGATCGCCAACAATGCCGGCGGCAACGCGATTACGACGCCCCCAGTCCTCCTTAAAGGCCAGGATCACCGTTTCGAGAGCCGGCTGCCAGTCCTGATCAATAGCCTCAAGACTCTTCAGCAGCTCGATTCGCTCGGCATAAGTCGCCTGATGAGAGTTAAACACCCGCACGGCATTAAAGTGCTTACGAAATTCGTTCTTCCACTCATCGAGATAACCGGTGTCATCCTGCTTACAGTTGATAATCGCCATCCGGGGTCGTCCGGTGAGCCTGAGAATTTCCATCTCGGCTCGATCAACATTGCGAAGCGGCCTGGAGCCATCCACCACATAGATGATACCCGCTCCCCGTGTCACTGGCAGCAGCAGTTCACAGTCATCAGCAAATTCTGGATCAGTGGTATGGGTAGCCCTGAACTGTTCGACAAGTGCGGATGACGGACCGTTATACTCCTGCATCCACTGGAGAGTCCGTCGAGGGTTCTGAAAACCTGGGGTATCGGTAAACTGGATGATCGACCGGCCATCTATGGTTACCGTAAAGGTCTGACATTGAATGGTCTCGCCGGGAGTGGCGCTGATCCGGACAGAGTCGTCCTCAGCTAAGGTAGAAACTACTGAAGATTTTCCCTCATTGGGATGGCCGACAATAGCAAATTCAGGCATCATACCGTTCATTATCCTCTATCAGACGTTCGATGCGCAGGTTGGGGTCGCCGAGACTGGCGATCTTCCTTCGCCAAGTCTGCCAGTCGATGTCCTTAACCGGGGTGAAGATTGTGCCAACCGCTGGTTTGCCGATCAGACCGACCCCAATCCGTCCTTGCAACCCGAGGATGGCTCGTATTTCCTGAAGAAAGGCAAGGGTTTCCCGAATGGGAGGATGCCAGGCCTCCTGAAGAATAACAACAGACCAGGGTTCCCCGCTATCCATTCCCCCAGCAATTTGACGAAGAACCTGTTGATCTGCCGCAAGCCCCAAGCCGATTCGATACGATGTCTCCAGCTCAAGACTGAAAACTTGTCGAACCAGTACCCTGAGGCGATCAAGCGAACAGTTATCAAAAACATCATCAGGAATCAGAGCAACCCCGGTCAAGACACGAGTATCATCCATTGAGACCCTGGCGGCAGGACGGTCCGCCTCTTCCACCAAAGCAGGCGTCACGGTACCGTCAAGGCGCACCACCGGACGCTCAAGCCGCTGAAGCAAGCGGTCACAGGCGCTATTATTGAAATCGAGTCGAGCCAATGCCCGATACTGAGCCACTACGCCCACTACCAATAGTAATAACCGGGGGACTAGACCATAACAGCAGAGTGCCAGCAACAGAAACGGCCACCAAGCAACGAGATCGGCGGTGGACAAGTGATAGATGCCGTCCTTGAGGATCATCCGGCTACCTTCGATCTGGGAGAGAGAGGGGGCTGCAATATCCGGCGGCAGCGCCCAGGACCACGGCAGTGAAATATTCCTGACCAGTCGGTGGACTGCCCCGGCGCTTAAATGGAGAGTAGACTGCCAGCCAAAGGCAAGATCGGTGCCGACCACACGCAACCCTGTGCTGGCCAAGCCCCCCAGATTGAATCCTATCCCAAAGGTTTGGACCAGAAAAAAAAGTGGCCAGAAAAAAAGAGTGCCATACACTGTGCCCCTGCCCTTGATCAGCCCGATGACGGCGGAGAATTCTTCCCGCCGATCACCGGACACCCGCTCATCCACCCTCTTCCGGAGCCATCCCATAATCGTAGCCAGCAATGAACGCACCAATGGATAAAGCACCCCGCCAGGCAAGCGCCAGTGCCGTCGCCTCAGCAACAAAAAAAAAGTGGTAATTGCCGCCAACCCGGCCTGAGCCACCACCAGGATGGCAACATAAAATGAGACATTGACCGGCTCAGTCCCGCGATAGCTGAGGAGTGACGTCGCCAACCACCCTCCGGCAACAATGCCACTAACCAGAAACCCACCCATGACAAGCCGCCACACCTGGGAGAAGAGTTCGCCCGGCAAAACCCTCTGCCTGCCAATCTCTTCCTTCTCCATCTGCCGGCGCACCTCCAACCAAAGCCTCACAATCACCCGACGAGACGGCGTTATTCCCTCAACAAACTGTGGCTTAATCCGATGGAGGTAAATTTCACGGTCCTGTTCACGACCATCCGCTGGCGGAACATCCATGGTATCCTCCCGCTCCACACGATGGAGAAAATACTCCAGATCAATCAGGTCTTCGAGGTGCCAACGACTCTTCATCACTCTTCCCATCTCTAAATTTCCACAGTCCTGCTCGAACTTTATCCAGGAGGAGTGATGGATCCGCCAGATTATCCGACACCATGAGAGCAGAGGTCAAGGATAGTAAAAACCAGCGTTTTGACCGCGTGAGGCTTAGAGAGCACGGCGCTATTACCAAGATCATTTAGCGTTCTCTCCATCTCTTGGCCAATCCAACCCGAAGAAAAGAGGATGGGCAGCTCGGGCCGGATCTGACGGATCGCTTCGGCCAGCTCACTGCCGCTCATGCCAGGCATGCGTAGATCGGTGAGCAGGATGGAGTAGGTTGTTGGCTCCTTTTTGAAGACCTCCAGGGCTTCAGCGCCGGAGGTGAACCCTTGGACGGCAAAACCTTCTAGAGCCAAAAGCGCGCTCCAGTTATCGATGTTCAGCGGTTCATCGTCGACAAACAAAATGGTGATTTCAGAGGAACAGAGGAGTGGTCTGGTCATTGGTACAGGAACCGGCTCATCAAAGGATGAGGAAACGGCCGCCACTGCTCTGGCAGTTTTCTTCAGGGACTCCTCCAAGAGAGGAAAGTAAAGGTGGAAGGTGGTGCCCAGCCCAAGCGTGCTCTCGACCGTAATCCCTCCGCCATTAGCGCGCACGATGCCATGGACGATGGCGAGACCTAGTCCAGTGCCACCAGATTTCTCGCGAGTGGTGAAAAAGGGCTCGAACAGCCTCGCCATGATGGCATCATCTATCCCGCAACCATTATCGGCAACAGTGAGCCGTTGATACCTCCCCGGCTTGAGTTGCCCGTCGTAAACCGATACTGCCTGAACATGATCTTCGACGCTGAGGGTAACGGTGATATGGCCGCCCTGCTCCTCCAAAGATTGACAGGCGTTGAGCAGAAGGTTGCTCACCAATTGCCGCATCTCCTGCTCATCGGCAAGAAGTGGCACTGGTTCGGCCTCGAATTGCTGATCCAGGGTTACTTTATCAAACAGTCTGTCTGCCTTGAGTAACTGGACCGTTTCCCGGATCAGTTGCTCAAGAACTACTGTCCCCTTCTCTTCTGAACTCTGGCGGCTGAAACGAAGGATCTGCTGAACAAGCCCTGCTCCTCGTTGTTCACACTCGGTGAGGACAGCAAGAGTCTGGCTCAGAGTTGACGTCATGGGCTCACGACGGGCGATTTCGAGGTTAGCGTTGATAATGTGGAGGACATTATTAAAGTCATGGGCAATGCCGGCAGCCAGGGTCCCCATAGACTCCATCTTGTTTTTGCGGTTAAGCAGTATTTCCGTTTCCTTTCTCTCGGTAATATCAAATTCGATGCCATCCCAGCAGATGGAGCCATTGTCCAGCTTTCTAGGGGCAGAAACCAAATAGGACCAGCGGATTGAACCCTGAGGATCCAGCACCCTTACCTCACTTTTAAAAGTCGTCAGATTCCGAAGGGCCTCTTCTTCCTTCTGCAAGAGGAGACAACAGTCATCCTCGTGCATCCTGCTATAGATCAGATTGGCATCGGCCAGGCCCTGGCTCGGGGTGATACCATAAAAGCGCTGAACGTTGTCGCTGAGATAAGTAAACCGCCTGGTTCCATCACCAAGGGTGATTGATTGATAGATCATCCCAAAGGCCAGATTATTATTGATGGTACGCAGGCGTTCTTCGTTTTCCTGTAACTGGTATTCCGCCTGTTTACGCTCGGTGAGGTCCCGGACGATGGTGACTCGCGCATCCTTGCCTTGCCACTTCATCATCCTGGCCCGTGCTTCACAGGGAACCAGCGAACCGTCACGGTGCATAAGAAAATACTCGTAAAGGCCTTCATAGCCGGCCTGAATATTTGCCATCACCAGCTGACGTGATTGAGGGGCAACAATATCCTGCACCGGCAAAGAAATCAGCTCCGAGACCTGATAGCCCAGGATATCAGCCATTTGTTGATTTACATCAAGAACCTTGCCGTCCTGAACAACGCCAACGCCTTCAAAGGTCGCTTCACTCAATTGCCGAAAGCGTGCCTCGCTCTGCCGTGCCGTCTCCTCGGCCTGACAGCGCACATCAACCTCCTTTTCCAAAGGCTTTATGGCTATACTCTTAAGGAGATACCAGAGCGACAAACCAAGGGCAGTTGCCAGCAGGACAGAAATGATAATGAGCCGCGACATCAGAGTGCGTAAGGTCTTCTCAATGTAGCCAAAATCCTTGACCATCTCCAGCACAAGCAGGGGTTGGTCATCAACTAAAACCTCGTGCCTAACCGAAAGGGGAATCGTAGTCGGCCGCGAATCTCTATACTCGGCCAAAATAAAATGCTGTGGGGTCACCGCCTTCAAAACACGTATCTCACTTTGTTCTGCTGCGAATTGATTCAAAAATAATCGCACCGTGATATAGTCGCGCTTGAGCAGGGCTTCCCGAGACAAGGTCCCAAAGAGTCGCATTTCGTTCCGCGCATGCTGGATAGCCTCTGTCGTCAAAAGTGAGCGCTGATAGGAGAGGATGAGGTAATCAGCGCCCACAAGAAAACCCACCAGTACGATCAATAACGCGCTGATTGCCCGGCCATAACCGATCTTGTTCATCTCACTCATGGTCCTCTACAGCACGATAGATTGCACGCAATCCCTGATAATCCTGATCCGTGGCCGGGACCAAGCCTGTCAAGTTCCCCTGAAGAGCGTTGAGAATGGCCTTGCCCTTGTCACTGGATTTAAGGGCCTGCAAGGCCTTACTGAGTCGTGCAGCCTTTTCGCTCCCCAGACGGTTAGCGGCAACAAAGAGATGTTCCGGCATGGGATCACTGATTGCCAGAGCCCGTAACCCCTCTTTTTCATAAACCTTAAACATCGACTCCCGCATGGCCCCGGCATCGAAGTCGCCGGTAAGCACACCCAAGGCGATATTCTCCTGGTTTTCAATAGATTCGTAACTCCCCAGCGAAGCAACGTTCAATCCTGCCTGCTTCATCATGTAAAGGGCAACATAGTAGCCCATGGTTGAGTCGATTGCACCAAAGGCAAATTTTTTCCCTTTCAGGCTGGTGAGATCATGAAGCAGATCTCCCTTTTTAACGGCAATGACACCATGATACGTTGCTTTGCCATCAATCTCTAAGCAGGCAAGAATCGGTTTGGCACCGAATTGTTCTGTCATTTGCAAATAAGAGATGGGACCCATAAAGGCGATGTCAATATCTTCCTTTCCCATGCGACGGATATGTTCCTGGTAGCTTTTGGCAAGTTCAAGTTCTACCGGGTGTCCCATCTCTCGACTGAGATAATCGACCAGAGGAGAAAATTTCTTAACCAACTTAGTGGCAGACAGGTACGGGTAGAGACCAAACCGTAACGGTCCCGCAGCAATAGCTCTATCGCTTATCAAGGAGAAGAAAATAGTCAGTAGGGAAATGAGAATCAGGGCTGTTCTTTTCATGATGTTCAGCTATGAAGGAAACTTCATCATACTGTTAAATTTTGCATAGGAATCACCCCTCTGTAACTTCAGGGAAAGGAGGTAATTCTGCGGAATTACTGAAAATGGTTTCTGGGACTCGGCATGGCCTGGGGAAATAGCCCAACGTCACTTCAAAATCCGTTTTTCGGCAAATCAAACAATGACGGCCTGAGGAAAACCAAAGAACAATCCACTCACACCACCAAGCGCCAATCCCTACTGTCTCCAGCGGGGAGATTCAGGTATTAACTAATATTCTACCTCCCTATGGAAGTCAATGCCTTCCACAGATCATTGGCTTGACTTGAAACAAATCCTGGACATGATAAAGATGATGGTCTCACAAAAAGTCACGGGATGGCTGAGCAAAAGGGCCGATATACAAGACGCAGTGTGCTTTTGCGAATGAGGCCACACATATGGTGTGCCGAATGAGCAAAAGTACGCCGCAACGCAGTAGATCGGCCTTTTTGCGACGCCATCAAAGATAAAATAACCAGGTAAGTAGGT
>VMSU01000027.1 GCA_013792005.1 Desulfobulbaceae bacterium | reverse complement strand
TTGTCACACCCTGACTGCCGCCCTCACTGGCAAGCCTGCTCCGGTAAGTACGGGTGATCCGAAGGTTCACGACGCCTGTACCACTTGCCATCTGATCGTTGCTAGCCCTGCCTATAACGGCACGTTGGTAATCGCCCCCGGTACCAAGGGTGTCACTACCATGAGCCCAGGCACTGCCGTCACCAATGATGGTGGCGGAAATTGCGTCCAGTGTCATACTGCGACCAAGAAGGCCATGCACCATACAAGCTCCCTGACCACCAGCGGCACCTGCCAGTCCTGTCATAATGGTACTGCCGCAACGGGTGTCGGTCCTGCATCACCATCGCAACTGGCCTGTAAGACCTGTCATGTCAATATTAACAACGAAACCGGCCAGATTGTGGTTTACAGTCTGAGGCTTGGTAATGGAAATGGTCTGCGTCCGACCAAGTTGACCAACATCAAGGGGACTACTGCCGGTGTTACTACTGCCGGTATAGTTACCTCGCACACCATTGCCGGGGTGACCGGCAGCGCAATCAACGACTACCGGATGTGTTTCGACTGCCATGGCGGCAGGGTCTACAACAATGGGGTGCGTCAGGCCCCGGTGGTCGCGCCCTTCCATGGCTACCCCGGTTCTGTTGTCAGGGGGAGCATCGTCGATAAAGTCTGGTGGGATTCTACCGCTATCGCAGGGTACACCCGCAAGACCGTCCTTGCCGGTGGTCTCTATAACGGTGTTGCCGCTGGCGCTGTCGGCTCTGCGACCGAAGGTGGCTGGGGTTCCGGTGTTAACGCAATGCCGATCAATGAGGCGAGTGGTAATGGACTGCCATTGGTATTCCAGTTCTATCACCCGGGCCATCGTAACTTTAAACGGTTTTCAACTCCGGGGACTGCTCAGGGGTACCCGATGAATAATGCCTTGACGGCTCGTAACGCGGCTTCGCGTACTAATAACGCTCGTCTGTATTATGGTTCTTCCGGTCATTGGGCTAATGCTTCTGCGGTTGTCTCCAATAACTCGGTCATCAACTTGGCGCTTCGGAGTTGGTTTGACAGCACGACATCGGCCTTCCCAACCACTGGTCGACCGTATACTGCTGTTCAGCCTGGCGGTGAGCGATTAGGTTATGGCGGCTCTGCTGGGGCAACGGCCTACACCACAGCAGGTACCAGTTCTACGGTTGGTGGTCAGTGGGCGACCAAGGGGTACACTCTCTCCTTCACTGCCCCGTACACCCGGTTCAATGTGGCCAATAAACCCGCTGATACCACCCAGATTCCGTACTTTACCGCTTTGGCATCACCCAGTGATCGGGTGTTTGTCAACTCGGCCGTGGTCAATGTCAGTGGCGCTTTAGTGGTTATTGCCAAGAATGATCAGGGCTGTGGTCTGCTGACTGTTACTACTCAGCCAGGCGCGGTCAACCGTGGCGCCATGGTTTTGAACGGCGTCACCGGTTATTGTGAAAAAACCGTGGCCGGTATTGCTCCGATTCCGACCACGGTTGATGTTCGTAGCACCGGAACTGGTGCTCCGAGTGTACTCGCTTTCCCGGTGGTCTACTAGAGTGGTAAAGGGCGCTAATTTCAATGCGTTTGTTGGCATCCCTCGGTCTGTTTCATTTCAAGAAATAGGTTGGGTGGCACAGCATTCGCTTGGAAGGAGATGGAAACTGCACGGAGTGTCTGGTGGGCTGACTTGGGTCTGTGGCTGATGAGTAATTTGATGGTGCAGGTCAATTTTGATGGCGTTGCAAAAAGTCCGATCTACTGCGTCCCCGTCCAACACCAGCGGGGATTGAACTGAATTGCGTGGCGGTTTTGCTCGTTCGGCATACCATATGTATGGCCTCACTCACAAAACACACCCCGCGCCTTGTATATCGCACCTTTCGGAGTTTCGCAGGCTCACTTACCTGCTTAGCCATCCCCGGACTTTTTGCGAGATTGTCAATTTTGGGTTGTGCTTAAACTTAAAGATCAGCAGAAAGTGAAAGGGCCGGCGTAGCTCAATTGTAAGCTGATTAGGAATCAGTTATGCTGCCATTGAGTTACGCCGGTGTATATAGAAAAGGCGTACATCATGCCTTAAAGCACCATTGGCGGAATGTCCAAAAGATAATCATATTGGAATATTTGATCACCTTTTAGACGGCCAATAGTGTGAGCAATCAGTAGCAATTTTGCTGAAAAGAGTCAAGTCGTATCCTGGCCAATAAATTTTTGTCAACAAACTGGTGTCAGGCTGTTATGATGTTTCTCGCTTAACAAGAAATTCCTTGTTGAGGTAACAAAGCGGGAAGCAGACTAATGAGTGCATATACAATTGTAATTGTCGATGACGAACAGGAGCTGGCAGAGGGCTTAAGGTCATTATTGTCATCGAAGTTTCCAGAAGTCACGTTTGTGGCGTTGACCGATCCTCAGCAGGCGCTTGTCCTTATTCAGGAGGGTTCGGTGTCGATGGTGTTTACCGATCTTCGGATGCCCGGAATGGACGGGATGGAACTGCTCGCGCAGATCAAGAAGGCAGACCCTGCTGTGTCAGTGGTTGTGATGACAGCATTTGGTAGTATTGAAACGGCAGTGTCGGCTGTCAAGCATGGCGCTTTTGATTTCATTTGCAAGCCGTTCGATCAAGATGAGGTATTCAGGATAGTTCCAATCGGATTGGAGCGGAGTGATCTGATTCGCGAGAACATGATTCTGAAACGGCGGATATCGGATCGAGTCAAGTTTGCTAACTTTGTTGGCAACTCGCAGCCAATGCGCAGGTTTTATGATCATATTCAGGCAGTGGCACGTACTGATTATACAGTGCTTGTCCGAGGTGAGTCTGGAACGGGGAAGGAGTTGGCCTCAAAGGCTATTCATGCCTTAAGTCGGAGAAAGGATGCCCCGCAGGTCACCATCAATTGCCCGGCCATTCCTGAGCATCTTCTTGAAAGCGAGTTGTTTGGACATAAAAAAGGGGCCTTCACGGGTGCCGATTCGACTCATCCCGGTTTGTTTGAAGAAGCGGATGGGGGAACGATCTGTCTTGATGAAATTGGCGATATCCCTTTGAGTGTTCAGGTTAAGCTGCTGCGCGTGCTGCAGGAGAGTGAGATCCGTCCTGTAGGTTCAAACAGGACCAGGAAGGTCGATGTTCGGATTGTCGCTGCTACCAATCAGGATTTGGAGCAAAAGATCGCTGAGGGGAGTTTTCGGAGTGATCTGTTTTATCGACTGAACGTAGTGACGATTTGGACTCCGACACTGCATGAGATTTCAGAGGATATTCCGCTTCTCGCCAATCATTTTGCCCAGATGGCTTGCGTTGAACAAAACCTGCCGCTTAAGAAGTTCAGTGGTGAGGCCCTTGCCGCTTTGACCAAGCGTTCATGGCCTGGCAATGTTCGAGAGTTGCAGAATGTGATTCGTCGAGCCGTTTTATTCTGTAGCGATGATTTAATAGGGCCTGAATGCATGAACGGGTTTGATCGGGGGGAGGCGCCGGAGGCTCCTTGTGTGGCGGTGGAGTGGTTGTCCGGGGGGGAGTTACCTTCATATAAAGAGGCCAAGGATACGGTGATGGGAAAATTCAGCCGAAATTATCTGAAAGTTCTTTTGGGAGGAACCCATGGTAATGTGTCTAAAGCCTCGATTCGTGCAGGAATTACTCGGGTGGCATTGCAGAAAATTATGCAACGTTATGGTGTTGATGCCGATGATTTTCGAAACCAGGATCGGTAGCACGGGATCGGCCTGTGGTTTTTTTGTTTTCAAGGCTATTTTATGCTTGCAACTCTTGTCGCTGTGTAGTTAATAACTCGTTCAAAGACAATTAGCGTATAAGCTGTATGGGTGTGGGATTTGAGAGTACACCCATGACTTTTATAACAATATAGCAGAAGAGGAATTATGAATAAGACAGAACTCGTAACAGCAATTGCAGAAAATGCAGGAATCACTAAGGCCGATGCCAGCAGAGCCTTGCAGGCGCTTATTGAGACCGTTACCACTGCCATGTCTAATGGTGATTCTGTCTCTTTGACAGGTTTCGGAACCTTTACTGTAGCAGAACGTGCTGCTCGTACTGGACGTAATCCGAGCAATGGCAAGGCCCTGAAAATTGCAGCCAAGAAGGTTGCAAAGTTTAAGGCTGGTAAGGGGCTGTCACAGGCAGTTAATTAATATCTTCATCCCGTCATTTGGCGGGTTGTGTGTAAAAAATCTCCCCACTAGGGAGATTTTTTTTTCTGTACAGGAGAAATAGGAATGTCTGGATTTACTTCGAAAGTGTTTGAAACTGAAATCATTACCCTTGCCGGAACAGAGGAGCAGATTGTTCGTGGTGGCCGTGACCGTTTTTCCCTGTTGGAGAAGGCGTTTGCTGGTGTTAAGCAGATCGGTGTGATCGGTTGGGGGTCGCAGGGGCCAGCTCAGGCTCAGAATCTTAAAGAATCACTTGAGGGGACTTCTGTTAAGGTTGTCGTTGGTCTACGCGCCGGAAGTTCCTCCATGGAGAGCGCCCGTTCTGGAGGATTTAACGAGGCCGATGGCACCCTTGGTGAGATGTACAGCGTGATTAAGTCATCAGACATGGTCGTTTTGCTGATCTCGGATGCTGCCCAAGCTGAAAATTATCAATCTGTGTTCGATGCCATGAAAGATGGGGCAACCCTGGGTTTGTCTCATGGCTTCCTGCTGGGCTACTTACAGAGCATTGGTAAGTCCTTTCCCAAGAATATCAATGTGGTAGGTGTCTGTCCTAAGGGGATGGGGCCATCAGTTCGCAGGCTGTATGTTCAGGGCAAGAGTATTAACGGCGCTGGGATCAACAGTAGCTTTGCCGTGGAGCAGGATATTGACGGTCGTGCAACCGACTTGGCTTTGGGTTGGGCTGTGGCCGTTGGCGCTCCGTACATCTTCAAGACCACGCTCCGTAACGAGTTTTGCAGCGATATCTTTGGTGAGAGAAGTATTCTCCTCGGTGCGGTTCACGGCATTGTCGAGGCGCTGTATCGTCGCTATGTGATGGAGCAGGGGATGACGGCGGAGGATGCCTTTCGGGCCTCAGTTGAAAATATCACCGGTCCGATCAGTAAGACCATCTCTCATAAGGGTATTTTGTCAGTTTATGAGCAGTTGAGCGAAGAAGGGAAGCGGATTTTTGAGAAGATCTATAGTCACTCCTATGGTCCGGCCATGGATATTCTGATGGAGATCTATGACGAAGTTTCTTCCTGTAACGAAATCAGGACTGTGATCATGGCCGGCAAGCGGTTTGCTCGTTACCCGATGGGCAAGATTGACGGCACCAAGATGTGGCAGGTAGGTGAAACGGTTCGAGCTGCCCGGACAGACGTCCCTGTTGAGATCGATCCCTTTACCGCTGGCATGTATTGCGCCACCATGATGGCCCAGATTGATCTGTTGATTGAGAAAGGTCATTGTTTGAGCGAGGTCTGTAATGAGTCGGTTATTGAAGCGGTAGACTCATTGAATCCATATATGCATCACAAGGGCGTGGCTTTCATGGTCGATAATTGCTCCACCACTGCTCGCTTGGGGTCTCGAAAATGGGCGCCACGGTTTGACTATAATTTGAGCCAGCAGGCCTTGGTGAATTACGATCAGGGTACACCTGCTGATCAGACATTGATTGATGAGTTCAAAAAGCACAAGGTCCATCAGGCCCTGGCCACCTGCGCTACCCTTCGGCCTGCTGTAGATATTGCTTTCCTCAATTAATCTGCGGTATCTACGTACCACGTAAAAGTGAAGTTACCTCACGAAGGCGCAAAAGGATATGATCCTTTTGCGCCTTCGTTGTTTTTTTGCTGAGATGCTATCTTGAGGAGGGAGTATGGATTTTATCTTGAGTGATATCGAGGCGCGGGTTCTGGGTGCATTGATTGAAAAGAGCCTGACCACTCCGGATTATTATCCACTGTCACTGGTAGCCTTGACCGCAGCCTGTAATCAGAAGTCAAACCGCGAGCCGATTGTTGATTTTGATGAAACTACGGTCGTACGGGCCATTGATAGCCTGAAAGAAAAGCGCTTGGTGGTCCAGAGTGATGCCAGTCGGGTACCCAAATATGCTGAAACTTTTATTGGGCGCCATAATTTGCTTGGTCGAGAGTCAGCGATCTTGATGGTCCTTCTCTTGCGGGGGGTCCAGACTGTTGGTGAACTAAGGACACGTACTGAACGGGCTTATCAATTTGATGATCTTGAGGCCGTCGAGGCAGCCTTGTCTGAGATGATTGAGGCCGAGTATGTTGCTAAGCTCCCTCGCCAGCCAGGTCGTAAGGAGTCGCGATACGCCCACCTGTTATCTGGTGAGCCTGAGGTGGAGGAAGCGATATCCCGTCCAGAATCTGCCACTTTGGTGGTGAGGGCTGAAAATGACAAGATTGAGGCGTTGACCGATGAGGTGGAAACCTTGCGTGCTGATTTAGCACAGCTCCGCTCTGATTTTGACCAGTTCAGACGTCAATTCGAATAATCCTGTCGACACACTGGATATTTTTTATTATAGTTTTTCTCTTTTTGTAAGGACTTGCTGTGTTACAAGGGGATGGGGCATGTTGTGACGTATCCTACTCTCTGTATTGTGCGTATTTGAGAAACTCCCCGTCAATTAAGCCGGGATGCAAAAATAGGTAAGCGAACAAAGTGCGACCCCGGGTAAGCGAACAAAATGAGACTCCGGGAGAGTGAACTGTCTGTTGCGCCGAGCCCGCAGGGATTGATTGATGGATATACTGCCAGCACAACAGCGGATTGTGATTACCGGGGTCGGACTTGCCGCACCGAATGCTGATAACCTCACGGACTTTCGGGCCAAAGTATTGGCAGGCCGAAGTGAGATCCGTGAGATCGAGTTGCGCTACATGGGCAAGGCCCCTGCCGGGGTCTGCACCTTTCCGGAGACCAAGTACCGCAAGAAGAAGGACAATAAACGCGGGACCAGGGCAGGGTGCTTGGGTGTGTATGCCGCCCATGAGGCCTTGGCCGATGCCGGGATTGATTTCAGTGAGTACCGTCGTGATGCGACCGGAGTGTATATCGGTCTGACCGAGCACGGGACCGTCGAGACCGAGAATGAGGTCTATAATATCAGTCAGTACGGCTATAATGTGGATTATTGGACTCATCATCATAATCCACGGACCGTACTTAATAACCCGGCTGGTGAGATCACGATGAGCCTTGGGATTACCGGCCCGCACTACTCAGTGGGGGCCGCCTGTGCTGCCGGTAACGCAGCGCTGATTCAGGGGGCTCAGATGTTGCGGTTAGGCGAGGTTGATCTTGCTTTGTGCGGCGGCATCTCCGAGTCAGTGGGTTCGTTTGGCATCTTTGCCAGTTTTAAAGCCCAGGGGGCGTTAGCCGCTCATCCTGATCCCACTAAAGCCAGTCGTCCCTTTGATCTTGATCGTGACGGTATCGTCATCTCCGAGGGGGCATGTCTGTATTGCCTGGAGACACTTGACCGGGCCTTGATGCGAGGCGCCAAGATCTATGGTGAAATTGTGGGATATGCGATGAATTCCGATGCCTTGGACTTTGTCATGCCTCACGGGCCTCGTCAGGCTGAGTGCGTGCGCTTGGCGCTGAAGCGCGCAGGTCTGCGGCCAGATGAGGTTGACATTGTTAATACCCACGCCACAGGTACCAGACAGGGTGATATCGAAGAGTGCCGAGGCTTGATTGAGATCTTTGCCGATTGTCCCTCAACATATTTCAACAATACCAAGAGCATAATTGGGCACGCCATGGGAGCCGCCGGGGTCTTGGAACTTGCCGCTAACCTGCCAGCCTTTGATGACCATATGGTGCATCCCACCATCAATGTTGACCGGCTTGATCCGGAATGCGCCCTGCCCAATTTGGTATTGAACGTGCCACAGGCTGTGGACAAGGTTGACATTATCCTCAACAACTCCTTTGGAATGGTGGGGATCAATTCAGTTATTATTGTTAAAAAATTTGCCTAGGTTGGTTGACTGTTATGCTGTTGCAGGCTGACTATCTAGCTTTTTTCAGACTATCAATCTGATCGAAACGAGGAGTGTTGATGACCAGAGATGCTATCAGTGATATAATTATTGAAATTATCAAGGATATCGATGAAGAAGCCGATACCACTACCTTGGCGGCTGATCAACCGTTGCGAGATCAGCTTGATCTTGACTCAATGGATTTTCTCGATATTGTTATGGAGTTGCGCAAGCGGTACAAGCTACAGATTCCGGAAGAGGATTACCCGCAATTGGCGACGCTTGAATCATGCGTCAACTATCTGGAGCCCAAACTGCGCGACTTTTAAGCAGTGAGCGAAAGACCGGTTCTCATCATTGGCGGCGGGATGTCAGGGCTCGCCGCAGGCATCCGTCTGGCCCGTTTCGGCAGACCGGTCATTATTCTTGAACGTCACACTCGACCTGGTGGCTTGAATTCTTATTATTATCGCCAGGGTCATCTTTTGGAGACCGGCCTCCATGCCATGACCAATTATGCCGGACCGGAAGACCGGGCCGCGCCATTAAATCGGCTGTTCCGTCAATTGAAGCTTTCTCGAAAGTCCTTCCAGGCTCATCAGCAGATCGGTTCAGAGATCATTTTCCCTTCTCACTGTCTCCGCTTTACCAATGATATAGCCTGTCTTGAGGATGAAATTTCCACCTGTTTTTTATCGTCATCCCCAGGGTTTTCTCGGCTCGTTGATTTTGTCAGGAGTTACGACCCATTCACTGTCAGACCTTGGATCTCCGCTCGCGTCACGCTTAAGACCTTTATCCCTGATCCTCTTCTGTGCGAAATGCTGCTCTGCCCCTTGATGATTTACGGCAACAGTCAGGAGGACGACATGGATCTGGCTCAGTTTGTAATCATGTTCCAGGCTGTTTACTTGGAGGGTTTTTTCAGGCCCCAAGGCACTATCCGTGATTTTCTCTCCTTGCTGCTCAATCACTATCAGGAGCTAGGCGGAGAGATTAGATTTAAGGCCGGAGTTCAATCGTTGATTGTGAACCAGGATCAAGTGGTTGGGGTCCGTCTTGCCTCCGGAGAGGAGTTGATGGCCGAGAGTGTGATCTCGACTATTGGCGCTGCCTCTACCAAGGCCCTGGCGCCTGATTGTCTTGAGGGAGATCAGGATGACTATGTCGGCAGGATGAGTTTTGTAGAGTCCATCTATTTGCTGCCGCGAGCAGAGTTGACCGGGATTCGCCATGACAGCACCTGTGTTTTTTTTAGCGAACGTGAACAATTCATTTATCATCGACCTGTTGAGGCTATGGACCTAAGCGTTGGTGTTATTAATTTCCCAGAGAATTTTGCTGGGCTGCCGGAAACCGAGATGGTTCAGATTAGGGTGACCCATCCCGCTAATTACGAGATCTTTCGCCAAGCCGACATTGGGGCGAGTCAGGGGCGCTCCAGTGGTTATCTGGAAATGAAATCAGCCTGGCAGGAGCGGTCATTGGCGAAAATCGGCAAAATGATTGGGAATTTCAGTCAAAACATTGTATATCAAGACACTTTTACTCCGCTTACTATCGAAGAGTATAGCGGCAAGGCTGATGGCGCAGTTTACGGCAGTCCTCTCAAAGTCAAGGATGGTCGAACCCGTTATCCCAATCTATTTTTGGCCGGGACCGACCAGGGGTTCTTGGGAATCGTCGGTGCGATGCTCAGCGGAGTAACCATCGTTAATCAGCATCTGTTGACAACTATTTGATTGTTACTTGTAACCTTGTTGTCCGGTTAAGTTTCTGCCAGATGTTTCCCCCTCCCCCTCGCGCAGGTGGCAGGGGTTTTTCTCATGTGCGGTCTGTAAATGCATGATTTCAATCGGTCACTTTCGGCTCGATGTGATCAAGCCGAATAACGCAGAATAGTAACAATCAAATACAAATCAGTATTAATAATTTATGGTTTATCACTCAAGCGACGATCTTCGCGAGGCCTATGACATCGTGGTCATTGGCTCCGGCCTCGGCGGACTGACCTCAGCCAATCGCTTGGCCAGGGCCGGGCATAGCGTCCTCCTTCTGGAACATCATCATCAACTCGGAGGACTTGCTACCTGGTTTAAGCGCCGGGGGCATATCTTCGATATCTCCCTCCACGGCTTCCCTTATGGCATGGTCAAAACCTGCCGCAAGTATTGGAACCGGGCGATCATGGACTCCATCGTTCAGCTTAATGCTATTCGCTTTGATAACCCTCAGTTTTCGCTGACCACCACTTTTGATCGACAGGATTTTACTTCGATTCTGGAAAATAACTTTCGGATCAGCCGTTCCGTGATCGATCAGTTCTTTGCTACTGTTGCCGGGATGAATTTTTACGATGACCGGACCATGACCACCCGTGAGTTGTTTGACCGGTTTTTTCCTGGCCGTAGTGATGTTCATCGTCTGTTGATGGAGCCTATTACTTACGCCAACGGTTCGACCTTGGATGATCCGGCGATTACTTATGGCATTGTTTTTTCGAATTTCATGGATCGGGGAGTGTTTACCTTCACCGGTGGCACCGATAAGTTGATTGGGATGATGGTGGAAGAGGCGGAAAAAAATGGGGTGACCTTTTGTGACCGCACTAAGGTTGATCGGATTATTATCGATCAGGGCAGGGTGCGTGGGGTGGTGGCGGGTGGGCGAGAGATTATGGCCCGTGCCGTGGTCTCAAACGCCGGGATTTTAAACACCATTAATGATCTGGCCGGACGCGAGGCCTTTCCTTCTGATTTCATAGAGGAAAGCGGTTTGGTTAAAGTCAATAATTCGAGCTGTCAGGTCTATATGGGGGTGCAGAAAGATGAGACCATCCCTGACATCGGTGATCTGCTCTTCACTTCCGAGGCGGAGAATTTCAGCGCTGATGAGATGCTGGATTTGGAGACTAAGAGCCGTACTTTCTCTCTTTATTACCCCAGGACTCGTCCGGGCCATGACCGCTATACCATTGTCGCCTCCATGAATGCCCGTTACGATGATTGGGCAGGTCTTGATGATGATGCTTATGGGCAGGCCAAGAAACGGATGATCGACCGGGCGCTTGACGGACTCGAAAAATATCTGCCTGATATCCGTGCCAAGTGTGACTGGCTTGAAGCTGCCACTCCCAAGACCTTTCAACGCTATACCCTACACACCAAAGGGTCGTCCTTTGGGACCAAGTTCGAGGGACTTGATGTTTCCCGTTCAATTTTCAAGGTGGTGCCTGGTCTCTTTCATGTCGGGTCGGTGGGGATCATCATGTCGGGCTGGCTTGGTGCGATTAACTACGGGGTCATTGTTGCTAATGATGTTGATGCCTATATCCGAGGGTAAATTTTCCAATGGCGCTTCTTGAAATAGACAAACGGCGTGTGATGAAGATAATGGACGCCTATTGTGATAGGCGTATTCCCGGATCTATCCATGATCAAGTTCGGCTCAGTTATGAACTGCGCGGTAATAAACTTTATCTTGTTGAGTCGCGGCAGGCTTTCCAGGCACCTGGTCAATGGATTAGGATGAAAATCGCTCAATTTGAGTTCAATCCCGAGACTCGGAAGTGGAAGCTCTACTGCTTTGATCGTAACGATAAACGCATGCACTATCCGGAGCATAATGAGGATTCGCGACTCGAATCATTGTTGGCTGAGGTCGATAATGACCCCACGGGTATTTTTTGGGGTTGATCGCTCTATTCAGCTTCACCTACACAGCAACTAGAAGAAGAGATAACGGCCATGACAATCGGGCAATTTGATCAGCAGGTGGCGGTGGTCAGCGGCGCTACAAAAGGCATTGGCGCGGCTATTGCCAAGGCCCTGCTGGAGCAGGGGGCGACGGTTATTGGCGCGTACGGCGGTGATGACGCAGCGGCAGAACTTTTTGCGACGGAGTGTGCGGCCCATGGCGCTCGTCTTCGTCTTCACCGGTGCGATGTCGCCGATTATCAGGCGGTGAGTGGTTTCTATGCTGGGATTGAGGAAGAGTTTGGTAGTCTCGATATTCTGGTCAGCAATGCCGGTATTCGGCGGGATGCAGTCCTTGCCATGATGCCGGCAGAGGACTGGGGGCGGGTTATTGATGTGAACTTGAACGGTTCCTATAATATGGCAAAGCATGCGGTCATGCTGATGACTCGCAAGAAATTCGGAAGGATTATCTTCATTACCTCCCCTATGGCCCACTTGGGTTTTGTCGGCCAGTCTAACTACGCCGCCTCCAAGGCCGGGCAAATTGGTTTGATGCGCTCACTTTCAAAGGAGACAGCCAAGCGCAAGATCACAGTTAACTGTGTTTCACCTGGCTTTATCGACACCGATTTGATCGCTTCGCTCACCCCGGAACGTAAGGCAGAGTATCAGAAGCTGGTTCCCTTGGGTCGGTTTGGCACCCCGGACGAGGTGGCGGATGCGGTCCTCTTTCTGGCCAGTCGGAAGGCTGGCTACATAACTGGTTCAGTCCTGGAGATTAATGGTGGCATTTGAGATTGAAACCCTCATTCCGCATCGTCCTCCCTTTTTGTGGCTGGATCAGATCCTCTCTTTAAACGACACTATTATTGTTGCCGAAAAATTCTTCAGTGCAGATTTTTCCTTATATCATGGTCATTATCCGAACTATCCGATTACTCCGGGGGTAATTCTTTGCGAGGCGGTATTTCAGGCTGGAGCGGCGCTGATTGCGTATCGTCTGCAGCAGGAACAGCGGTCAAGCAATGGATTGCCGGTCTTGACCAGGATCTACAATGCTAAATTTAAACGACAGGTCCCGCCCGATAGCTTGGTGGTTCTGGAGGCCAAGCTGGTGGAGATAGTTGGTCCGTCCTGGATCATGAAGGGTAAGGTCAAACTTGGGGGCAAGACTGCGGTTAGTGTTGAATTCGGCTGCGCCGAGGTGGTGTTGCAGCCACCAGAGTAAGATTTCTGTCTGCGGTAAACCCCATAACCGGTGACGAAAGCCAGACTGGTCATTTTTTCAATGGACGTTTTCTGGCTCGTGACTAACCACTCAATCACTCGTGCCTGGCTACTCCCATGTCCTTTCTGAATCTGCAAGCAAAACGAATCGTTATCTTCGGGTTGGCCAACAAAAAGTCGATTGCCTGTGCCATTGCCAAAGTACTGGTGGAGGAGGGAGCCGAGGTTATTTTCGTGGTGCGGAGTGAGGAACGGCGAACTACTGCTTGTAAACTTTTTCCTGAATCAAGAGTGTATTGCTGCGATGTCGAGGATGAGGCAAACATCATCCGGGTTCGGGACGAGATTGCTCATGAAGTCGGTGGTCCAATTCACGGGCTGGTTCACTCGATTGCCTTTGCCAACTACTCGGCTGGGCTTCAGCCTTTTCATCGGATGATTAAGGCGGATTTTTTGCAGGCAGTGAATATCTCATGCTTCTCGCTGATCGCCATTGCAAACCATTTTAGCACGCTTCTTGATGCTGATGCCTCGGTGGTAACCATCTCTATCTCCACCACTCGCATGGCGGCAGAAAATTATGGTTATATGGCTCCGGTCAAGGCGGCACTGGAATCGTCGTTGTGCTTTCTAACGAAGAGCTTTTCCGAGTTCTCGCGGGTGCGTTTTAATGCCGTCTGTCCTGCCTTGCTTAAGACTTCCGCTTCGGCCGGAATCCCAGGGTATGTTGACTCCTACCTCTTTGCTGAGCAGGTTATTCCACGAAAAAAGGCTATCGAGACCAGGGAAGCCGCCGATCTTGCCGTTTTTTTACTCTCGGAGCGGTCCTCAGGGATCACTGCCCAGTCCGTGGTCGTTGACGCTGGGATGGCGATTAATTATTTCGATCAAGAGATCGTCCGCCGGGTTACCGGTGCGTAGTCTTTCGGGATTAGTTTCAGAATCATAGCAGAAACACCCATGTCAATTCCATTGCCCTACAGCGGGACATAACGACAGATCATCTCATGCATTTTTCTAATGTTGCTATTTCTTCACTTACTTATCAACTCCCACCTCATCAGGTGTCATCTGCTGAGCTGGAGGAGCGTTTGGGACCGGTCTATACCCGGTTGAAGCTACCCCATGGGCGGTTGGCCCTGATGAGCGGTATCGACAGCCGTCGTTTCTGGGATCCGGGCACTCGTCCGAGCCATGGGGCGGCCAAAGCCGGGGCCAAGGCGTTGGCCGCTTCGGGTCTTGCTCCATCCGATATCGATTGTTTGATCAATACGTCGGTGTGCCGTGATATGATCGAGCCGGCCACTGCCTCCTTTGTTCACCACGCTTTGGGTCTTAATGGGCAATGTCTGATCTTTGATCTCTCCAACGCCTGTTTGGGTTTTTTGAACGGCATGATGGTGCTGGCCTCAATGATCGAGTTGGGTCAGATCCGGCATGGCCTTCTGGTTGCGGGTGAGACTGCGGAAGACTTGGTCGAAACCACCATCGCCTCGCTGTTGGCTGATGAGACCCTTACCCGTAAAGGCATTAAGGGTTCTTTCGCGTCGCTTACTATTGGTTCCGGGGCGGTGGCCTGTGTCTTGTCGCGGACGCAAGGGGAGGGCCATCGGTTAGTTGGTGGGGCATGTCGCGCCAATACCGGTCACAGTAACCTTTGTCAGGGTGATGGCGGGAGTTCTGGGACGCTGATGAAGACCGACTCCGAGGAGTTGTTGAAGCGTGGAGTGGAGACGGCGGCTCAGGTCTGGCCGGAATTTATGGAGGAACTGGGTTGGTCACCGGAGAGTATTGCCTGTTACTGCTGCCATCAGGTTGGCAGCGCTCATGCCCGGCTATTGATGGAGACCTTGGGTCTTGACCCGGCAAACAATTTCGAGACGCTGGCCAGCTTAGGCAACGTTGGTTCGGTGTCTGCCCCGATCACCATGGCCATGGCGGTTGAGGCAGGGAAGATATTGCCCGGTGATCGTGCCGCCCTGCTCGGCATTGGCAGCGGGATCAATTGCCTGATGCTCGGCGTGGAGTGGTAGGTGTCAAGATGAGCGCTCTTTATCCCTTCACTCCCAAATCTTTTGATATCAACGGCTTGACCATGTCGTATCTTGACGAGGGAACAGGTCCGGTGATTGTCATGCTCCACGGCAACCCCACCTGGTCGTTTTATTATCGCAACCTGGTTCTAGCCCTCCGCGCCGAGTTCAGGGTCATCGTTCCCGATCACATGGGCTGCGGCCTCTCTGCTAAGCCTCAGGACTACCCCTACACTCTGGAAACCCATATCAATAATCTGGCTGCGCTGGTCAATCATCTGGGGCTTTGTGATATGTCGCTGATGGTTCATGACTGGGGCGGGGCGATCGGTATGGGCTTTGCTGGCCGTCATCCTAAGATAATCCGTTCGCTGGTGATCACCAATACCGCGGCTTTTTGCTCCTCCCGCATCCCTTGGCGTATTTGGTTATGTCGTTTGCCCTGGCTAGGGGCGTTGCTGGTGCGTGGCTTAAATGGTTTTGCTCGCCCGGCAGTGACCATGGCTGTGGCGAGAAAGCTCCCTTGTGAGGTCTCCCATGGCTATCTGGCCCCGTATAATTCGTGGCGAAATCGGGTGGCGATTTACAGCTTTGTTCGCGATATTCCTTTAGATAAGAGTCATGTCTCGTGGTCGGTCTTGCAAAGCATTGAAGAGAATCTGACAAAACTTCGCTCGAAGCCCATGCTGATCCTGTGGGGCGGCAGGGATTTTTGCTTCGATAATGTCTTTTACGCTGAATGGCTCAAGCGCTTTCCTGAAGCGCGCAGGCATTATTTTGCCGGGGCAGGCCACTATCTGCTGGAGGATGCCGGGGACGAGATTGAGCCCATGGTTCGAGATTTCTTCCATGAGGTTCAGACGGATGGCTAACATCGCCGTCGCCCTGGTCGAGGCCACTCGCAGGGGGGGTGGTAATACAGCGCTGATTGCTAAGGAGAGGGGGCGCTGGCAACGGTGGACATTTTCCGAGATTCATGCTCATACTGCATCGTATGCCGGCTTTCTGAGAGGGCAGGGGATTTGCCCGGGGGATAGGGTGATGCTGATGGTCAAGCCATCGAAGGAGTTCGTCTGCCTCGCCTTTGCTCTCTTTGCCGCAGGAGCGGTGGTCATTTTGATCGATCCCGGGATGGGCTACCGCAATTTGTTGCGCTGCATCGGGTCGGTCAAACCATCGGTCCTGATTGGTATCCCTAAAGCCCAACTCTTCAGCCGCCTCTTCCGATCTCCCTTCGTCACAATCCGGCGCCGTATCTGTGTCGGGCGGGCCTTTGGTCTGCTGGGCACGGAACTTCCTAAGCCGCAGCCTATGGGTGAGCTTGACATTACCCCGACGAAAGACGGCGATCTGGCCGCTATCATATTTACCACCGGCAGCACCGGCCCTCCAAAAGGTGTTCGTTACGAGCATAGAATTTTTCAGGCCCAGCTCGATCAAATTCGAGACTATTACCGTATCGGCCCCGGCGATGTCGATCAGCCGGCTTTTCCCCTATTTGCCCTATTCTCTATCGCTTTGGGGGCAAGCGCTGTGATTCCTGATATGGATCCCACCCGCCCGGCTCAGGTAGACCCTGAAAAATTTATCCAGACGATTAACGAGTATGGGGTAACTTACTCCTTTGGTTCTCCTGCCATCTGGAACGTGATTAGCCGCTATGCGCTGACCCACGCCATCCGTCTGCCGAGTCTGCGCAAGGTGCTGATGGCCGGCGCCCCGGTATCGGGTGAGTTGATTGAGCGGCTTCACGCCGTACTTCATGATGATGCCGAGATTCATATCCCCTATGGGGCCACCGAGTCGCTGCCCATCGTCTCCATCACCGGACGTGAGGCGCTGGCTGAAACCTGGCCGTTAACCCAGCAAGGTCTGGGGGTCTGCGTCGGTCGGGCGCTCCCCGGCATTGAGGTGCGGATCATCCCGGTCAGTGATGATCCGCTGGGGCGACTGCCCGACGCACTGCCCTTAAGGGTAGGGGATGACGAAGGTCTTAAACTGGCATCTTGTCCGATTGGGGAGATTATTGTCCGTGGTCCGGTAGTAACCATGGCCTATGACAATAATGACCAGGAAAATCTGTTAGCTAAGATTCAGGATGGGGATGGGGCGTGGCATCGGGTTGGAGATCTTGGATATTGCGATGACGCTGGGCGAGTCTGGTTCTGCGGACGCAAGGCCCACCGGGTGCGGACAGCGAACGGGACGCTTTATACCATCTGCTGCGAGGCGGTGTTTAATTGTCATCCGTTGGTTAGCAGGTCCGCCCTGGTTGGTGTTGGTGAGCCTGGCCGTCAACTGCCGGTGTTGATCGTCGAGCCTAATGCCACAATTACAGATACCGGCACGCTCTTTGTCGAGCTGCGGAAGCTGGCGCTGCAACACGCTCATACCGCTGTGATTGAGAATTTTCTGGTCCACGATTCGTTTCCGGTGGATATTCGCCATAATGCCAAAATTTTCCGCGAGAAACTTGCGGTCTGGGCTGCGGGCAAGGTGTCCGGATGATGGCTTTGGCTATGATTGTCATGGGCGCAGCTGCTGAGATCTGGCCGGTGTTTGATGTCTATGTTCTCCTCAGATCACCCCCCACACATTAAGCGCCTGCAGGTTACTTGCGGCATTATCGAGCGCCAAGGGTAGATTCCTTCCACCAACAGGAGTGGACATGAACCAGAGAGAAATTGATGATGACTGACGTAGCGCGTATTCTGGCCGGAGATATCGGCGGGACCAAGACCAACCTTGCGGTTTATGCCACTGGCGATTTCTCCCAGCCTTTGGCTCAGACATCTTTTGCTAGCCGTGACTATGTCGATCTCGAAACGATGGTCACCGATTTTTTGGAATCTTGTGGCCTCACTGTTCAGCGGGCAGCCTTTGGGGTGGCGGGACCGGTGTTCAACGGCCGGGCCAAGATTACCAAGCTTACCTGGTCTGTTGATGCCGAGGAGGTCAGAGAACGATTTGCCCTTGCCGAGGTTGAGGTTGTCAACGATCTGGTGGCTACTGCCTATGGGATTGGCGGCATTCCGGCAAGTGAGCTTCTCTGTTTGAACAAAGGCACGTTTGTTGATCATGGGCCGCTTGCGGTAATCGCCCCAGGGACCGGGTTGGGCGAGGCGATGATGTTTTGGGACGGACAACGCTATCAGGCCTATCCGACCGAAGGGGGGCACGGTTTGTTTTCGCCAGCCACCCGCCAGCAGCTTGCTCTGGCAGAGTTTCTCTTCGCCCGAGGTAGTGGGGCGGAAACCTTTGATCTCTTGGCCTCCGGCCGTGGATTGCCGGTAATTTATGATTTTTTGAAGCAGGAAGGAGCGCACCCTGAGCCGGATTGGTTGGCTCAGTCCTTAGAGGCGGCAATAGACCCCGCGCCGGTGATCACCAGCGCCGCGCTGAGCCCTGTTCAACGTGATCCCCTCTGTTGCGCCACCCTGCGGCTCCTGGTCGAGATCATCGCGGTCGAGTCGGCAAATCTGGCTCTTAAAACTCTGAGCACCGGCGGTTTTTTTATCGGCGGCGGTATTCCGCCCAAGATCATTCCTGCTTTTCAGGAGGTGTTCATGACCTCTTTTGTTCGGCCAGGACCCATGCAGCCGCTTCTTGCCGCCATGCCGGTGCATCTGGTCACAAACCCCGAGACTGCCCTGTTGGGCGCCGCTCGTTTGGCCATGGGTCTGACTTGAGAGGAGAAAGGTGAACACCTTGTACCACACCCGTATCTCACTCACTCGGGATGACATTACTACCCTTGCAGTCGATGCCATTGTCAATGCTGCTAATTCATCGCTGTTGGGTGGTGGTGGCGTAGATGGGGCTATCCACCGGGCCGCTGGACCGGATCTGCTTGCCGAGTGCCGCACTCTTGGCGGATGCCCGGCTGGAGAGGCGAGAGTGACTCGCGGTTACCAGCTGCCCGCCCGGTATGTGATCCACACCGTGGGCCCGATCTGGCAAGGAGGGGGTTTGGGTGAGTCCGGTCTGCTTGCCAGTTGCTACCGGAACAGCTTCCGTTTAGCCAAGGAGTTGGGGGTGCTAACCATTGCCTTCCCGGCCATCAGCACCGGAGTCTATGGTTACCCTAAGGATAAAGCTGCCACCATCGCTCTGGAACAGACTTCTCTTGCCCTGGAACAGAATATGGGCCTGGAGCGGGTGATCTTTGTCTGCTTTAATCACGAGACGAGGCTGGCCTATGAGAGATTGTTGGGATAGGACGACCCGACGATTTATTCTAAGCTAAAGTTGATGGCGTCGCAAAAAGTCCGATCTACTGCGTTGCGTGGCGGTTTTGCTCGTTCGGCATACCATATGTATGGCCTCACTCACAAAACACACCCCGCGCCTCGGAGTCTCTCTTCGATCGCTTACCTGTATATCGC
>VMSU01000026.1 GCA_013792005.1 Desulfobulbaceae bacterium | reverse complement strand
TCAGGTTGTCGGTTTACGGTTGACAGTTGACGGTGATTGGGGCCTGCCAATGGATGAGGACACACTGACATTGAGTATCATACGATGATTTATGACTAATCATGATTCTTTTAACCGTAAACCGATAACTGATTACCGTTAACCTGTGTAGTTACCAATCGTTAACCATTACTCCTCACACACAATTATGACTAAACCCGCCACAGCTAATTTCACCCACCTCCATGTCCACAGCCAGTACAGCATGCTTGACGGGGCTATCAGATTTAAAGACCTGTTCGCCAAGTGCAAGGAATTCGGGATGGATACAGTCACCATCACCGATCACGGCTCAATGTACGGGGCTCTGGAATTTTATGTCGCTGCCAAAAAGGCCGGACTGAAACCAATCATCGGCTGCGAATTCTATGTCGCCTCATCCAGTCGTTTCAGCAAGGAAACTAAGGCCAGCGGCACCATCCCTTACTATCACCTTGTGCTTCTCGCCCAAAACAAGAACGGCTATCAAAACCTCTTAAAGCTGGCCAGTATCGCCCACATGGAAGGTTTTTACTATAAGCCTAGAATCGACAAGGAAGTGCTTCGGGAATACAGCAACGATCTGATCGCCCTTACCGCCTGTCTCCACGGCGAAGTGCCCTACAAGGTCGGGCATGCTAAAGACATGAAGGCTGCGGCTGACGCTGCCAAAGAACTCCACGAAATCTTCCCGGACCGCCTCTATCTGGAGATCCAGGAAAACGGCATGGTAGAACAGGTGGCCGTCAACCAGGGATTGATCGAACTGTCCAAGGAGCTTCACCTTCCTCTCGTTGCCACCAACGATTGCCACTACCTCAATCGCGATGACGCTTACGCCCACGAGGTCCTGCTCTGTATCCAAACAGGCAAGACCATCAACGACAGCGACCGCTTCCGCTTCTCCACCGACCAGCTCTATTTCAAGTCGCCCGAAGAGATGAGCACGGCCTTCGCCGCCACGCCAGAGGCCATTGCCAACACCGTAAAAATTGCCTCCCAATGCAACCTGGAACTGAATTTTAAGGGCCATCATTTCCCCATCTACCAAACCCAACCCGGCATGACCTTAGATGAGGAGTTTGAACAGAAATCCCGAGATGGACTCAAATTCCGACTTGACCAGCTCAGAAAACTAGGCGAGCTGCCCCCGGAGCTGGAGAAGACCTATCAGCATCGTCTGGAGATGGAGATTGATGTCATCACCAAGATGGGATTCCCCGGCTACTTCCTGATCGTCGCCGACTTCATCAACTGGTCCAAGGATCACCATATCCCCGTCGGACCAGGGCGCGGTTCCGGCGCCGGAAGTCTGGTCGCCTTCTCCATGAAGATCACCGACATCGACCCCATCACCTACGGTCTGATCTTCGAGCGTTTCCTCAACATTGAACGTAAAGGCATGCCGGATTTTGACGTCGATTTCTGCCAGGAGCGGCGGGGCGAGGTCATCCAGTATGTCCAAGAGAAATACGGTGGCGACAGCCATGTTGCCCAGATCGTCACCTATGGTTCGATGAAGGCCAAGGGGGTGCTTCGCGATGTCGGTCGTGCCTTGGACATTACCTTTGCCGATGTTGACAAGATCGCCAAACTGGTCCCGGAAAAGTTAAATATCACCCTGGCTGATGCCGTGGCCGAAGAACCTCGACTCCAGGATCTTCAGAACCGCGACCCCCAGATCAAGGAACTCATCACCATTGCCCTGCGTCTTGAGGGACTGCCACGTCACACCTCGACTCATGCCGCAGGCGTTGTTATTTCACCCAAACCAATGGTTGAATACCTGCCGGTCTGCCGGGGACCCAAAGGTGAAGTCCTGACCCAGTACGCCATGAAGTATACCGAAATGACAGGGCTGGTCAAATTCGACTTTCTGGGGCTCAAGACCCTGACCGTCATTGAACGGGCCATCCGGCTGATCCAAAAAGTCCTTGGCCGACGCCTGGACATGAGCATGATCCCGGTGGATGACGAAAAAACTTACAAACTTCTGCGCAAGGGTGATGCTCTTGGCGTATTCCAGCTGGAAAGTTCAGGGATGCGAGCCCTGCTCACCAGCATGCAACCCGAACTCTTCACCGACCTGATCGCCCTGGTTGCCCTCTACCGGCCAGGACCATTGGAAAGCGGCATGGTCAGTGATTTCGTCAACACTAAGCATGGCAGGATGGTGGCCAAATACCCATTGCCCCAGCTGGAGCCCATCCTTAAAGAGACTTACGGCGTTATCGTCTACCAGGAACAGGTAATGAAAATTGCCAACGTCCTGGCCAATTACAGCTTAGGTGATGCCGACAACTTGCGCCGGGCCATGGGTAAGAAGATCCCTGAAGTCATGGCCGGAGAAAAAGAAAAATTCATGGCCGGGGCACGGGTCAATAAACTGCCGGAGGACAAAGCCGAGTACATTTTCGACCTGATGGCCAAATTTGCAGGCTACGGTTTCAACAAGTCCCACAGCGCCGCTTATGCCCTAATCGCCTACCAGACCGCCTATCTCAAGGCGCATTATCCAGCCCAGTTCATGGCTGCGCTTCTCTCCTGCGACGTCAACAACACCGACAAGGTGGTTCTGTACATCAATGAATGCAAGGACCACGAGATCGAGGTCCTCCCGCCCGACATCAACGAGAGCGACCAAGACTTCAACGTCGTTGATGGCCGCATCCGCTTTGGACTTGCTGCGGTTAAAAATGTTGGCGGAGCGGCGCTTGATTCGATCATGGAAGAACGAGACAAAGAAGGACCGTACACCTCACTCGAAGACTTCTGCTGTCGGATCGATTCCCGGCGGGTGAACAGAAAGGTGATTGAGAGTCTAATCAAGGCTGGGGCCTTTGACTCGCATGGCGCCAAACGCTCTCAGCTTTTCGCCATCCTTGATCAAGCGCTTGATCAAGCCAAGGCCTGCCAACGTGACAAGCAGAGCGGGCAGATTTCACTCTTCGGACTACTCCCAGAGGATGATAATCAGGAAACTACCAACATCCCTCTACCCGAACTTGCCGAGTGGGATCAGAAGGAATTGCTCGCGGCAGAAAAAGAGACCGTTGGCTTCTACATCACCGGCCACCCCTTAGACAATTTTCGGGTGGAACTCAAGGAACTCACCGATGGCGATCTGGCCACTCTGACCTCTGAGACAGTAGAAGAGAGGCCGGTGCGGGTCGGCGGGCTGATTCGGGCCTATAAAGACCACAAGAGCAAGAAGGGGGAGCGAATGGCCTTCATTACCCTCGAAGACCTGACCGGCAGCATCGAAGTCATTGTCTTCCCCAGCGCCTTTGCCGAATGCGGGAACCTCCTGACTACCGATGACCCATTAATCATTCAGGGCAAATTGCAACAAGACGAGCGCGGGGCTAAGATCATAGCCGATTCAGTCGATAGCTTAGATGATGCTCGCCGAAAATTTACCGAGAAGGCAACCCTGGTGCTTGATGGAGATCACCTGACCCGGGCAGGATGTGAAACTTTAAAAAAGACCCTGCAGGAATTTTACGGTGACTGCCCCGTAGGCATGACCGTCCACTTCCCGGGAAGAGGAGAGGTCGACATTAGCTTCGCCAAGGACATGACAATTAAACCATGCCTTGAACTACGCCAGCAGATCAAGGCATCAGAAACTAATTCTCAGATTTTATATACGATAAAAAAAGTGGAGTTGCGCAATCAAAACGGCAAGGGGAAATGGCAACGTAACGGCTCTGGTTGAGCAGGGGGACTTTCATGCAATAGTTTCAAACTGAGTTAGAGAACCAGAACCTAATAATCCAGCGCCAATCAGACTTTGGGATTTCGAATTACGCAGCCTTGCAACAGGCCGGTTCTTTTTCAAGCAAAACCCGTAATTTTTCCATCAACTTACTTTCAATCTGCCGGATTCTCTCTCTCGACATCCCGAACTGTTCGGCAATATTCACCAAGGTACGCGGCTCTTCGGCAAGGAGCCGTTCACAAAGAATCACTTGCTCCCGCAGACTTAAGGTATCCTTGAAGGTGTTTATTTCACTGCGGAACCAGTCGATAAACTCACGATCAGCAACCTCTTCCTCCACACCAGGACCTGATGCAGGCAAAAAAAACTTCTGCATTCCCCCATCTGGTCCGATCGGTGCTTCGAGAGAAATTTCAGAATTATCAAGCCGTTGCCCCATATCCTCCACATCCCGCCCCTTAACTTGCAAGCGTTGCGACAAGGCTGCAGTGCTGGCCTCGCCCCCTTGAGATTCCAGAATCATTCTCTCCTTATTTAAACGATAAAAAAGTTTTCGCTGAGCCTGGGTAGTGCCAATCTTGACCAGCCGACAGTTATCCATGATAAATTTCAGGACATAAGCTTTAATCCAGTATCCGGCATACGATGGAAATTTCACCCCATGCCTGGGATCAAATTTCCCTACCGCCCTAATCAAACCAATATTGCCCTCTTGGATTAAATCTAAGAAATTATCCATCCAGTACTTCTGGAAATCCATTACAATCCGAACGACCAGACGAAGATTCCCCAAGACCAGCTGACTGCCAGCCGATGAATCAACTCCGCCACAGGCCAGTACGGCCAGCCTGTCAGTCTCCTCAGCGGTAAGCAGCCGGAACCGATTGATCTCGGTCAAATATTGATTAATCGCGACATAATTGACTCGCGCTGTCGAATGTCCATCACTCTTGGCCATGGCAAAAGAAGTCGTTGTCCGCATACAATCACCTAATTGTTTTGGATTAAGGGACTCGGAAAATACCAATTTACCTGGATCACGCCCGGATCTGGGTCAGATTTGGTTGCGCCGATTGAACAAAACCGCAGGCGTAGCAGTGCTACGTCAAGGATTTTGTGATTGAGTCGCGACCAAAGATGGCCAAAACCGGGATGCGTTATGGTAAATTGGTATTTTCCGCGTCACTAAGATTTCCACACTGTAAAACAGCACCACTAATTAAGAATTATTTGCAAATATTACGCCACTTAATACCCCACACCCTCGACAATACTCTCGAGTGTGCCACATATTGACTACCAAAGAAAGACCGCGCAATTTGCATCTGTTTCTTTGGCCAGCACAAGCTCAAACCCATACTGCTAACTATAGCATATCATTGAGGACGGAGTGGCAAAAAGAGACTTTTGCCCTGTCAAGTATCGCCATTTCCCCCACTCCTTACGTCATTGGATCAAAATTACCGATTGGACTCCAAAGAAAGTCCTTGGCATTATAGCGCCGGAAACAGACCCCACAAACAATACATGGAGAACATACAGTGAGCAATTTTGAAGTAAAGGCATACCCGGAACTCTGGCAGGCGCTTGATATTGACGTGCCACGATTCGACAAATCCAGACAAATGCTGGGGGCCGCCTATAGCAAGATTTTCCTCTCCCAAGAAAACCGCCCAGAACGTATGGATTACTTCGACACTATGATTGCTGAACTCTTTGGATCGAGAGTCCAGGAACTGGTTGACGCTAAAAAAGAAGGCCGACCTGTTGTCGGCACCTTCTGCGTCTACATTCCTGAAGAGATCGTCTTGGCGGCAGGCGGTATCTGCGTGGGGCTCTGCGGCGGCTCACCAGGATCGATTCCTGATGCGGAAAAAATCCTTCCCCGCAACATCTGTCCCATGGTCAAATCGGCCTTTGGTTTTAAGGCAGGAAGAATTTGTCCTTACTTTCAGGCTGTTGATTTTGTCTATGGCGAAACGACCTGCGACGCCAAGAAAAAAACCTGGGAGATCCTCGACCGGCTGGTCCCCACCTACGTCATGGAGATCCCCCAGATGAAAAAAGAACGAGATCGAACCCTGTGGCTGGAAGAGGTCAAGGATTTCAAAACCAAGGTCGAGGAAGTGAGTGGCGCATCGATCAGCCCGGAACAACTGGCCGGAGCCATTGTCACCATTAATGACAAACGCCGCGCCCTGCAACGCCTCACGCGCCTGCGGGCAGCCACCCCTGCCCCCATCAGCGGCCTTGACTCCCTGCTCATCGAACAGATCGCCTTCTACGACGACCCCGCCCGTTTCGCCAGCAATCTCAACACGCTCTGCGATGAACTTGAAATCCGGGTCCTGAACGATGTTGGCGCAGCACCCAAGAGTGCCCTCCGGGTGATGGTTTCAGGAACACCCATGGCGCTGCCCAACTGGAAAATTCACACCCTGGTAGAAGGCGCAGGCGCTGTTATCATCAATGAAGAATCATGCATCGGCACCCGCTACTTCAAAGACCTGATCAACGAATCAAGCAGGGACATGGAGACTCAGCTTTCTGACCTTACCGACCGTTACATGCGAATCGACTGCTCCTGCTTTACGCCCAACGATGAGCGTGTCGACAAGGTCCTGAAGGACTACCGCATATCCTCTGCCCAGGGTATCATTCACTACTCGCTGCAGTTCTGCCATACCTACAATATCGAAGAGATAAAGATCCGGGAGGCCTGCGAAAAAGAGGGGATTCCCTATCTCTCAATCGAGTCTGACTACTCACAAGACGACATCGGCCAACTACAAACCAGGATTGAAGCATTCCTCGAACAAGTCAGGGGATAGCAGATGCATATCGGAGTAGATATGGGGTCTCGAGCCCTAAAAATGGCCGCATTTAAAGGCTCCCGCCTCGCTGAAACCCAAATGGTGGAAAGCGGCTTCAATCCCCACCAACAGGCGGAGGAGATGATCAGAAAATACTCTCCGCGTCAGGTGACGGCCACCGGCTATGGCCGCCACCTGGCTCACAAGATTTTTGCCGATGGGATCATTACTGAGATCAAGGCCCACTCACTGGGCGCTCGCTACTTTTTTCCCGAGGCCACAACCATCCTCGACGTTGGCGGACAGGATTGCAAGGTCATCCGGCTCAACCGCGAGGGCAAAGTAATCAACTTCTAGATGAACGACAAATGCGCCGCCGGCACCGGCCGCTTTCTGGAGATCATGGCTGCAACTTTAGGCTTTTCTCTGGACGATTTCGGACAAAAGGCGCTCTCCTCCTGCCACCAAGCCCCGATCAACAGCATGTGCACTGTCTTTGCTGAATCAGAGGTGATCTCGCTCAAGAATCATGGTGTGCCGGCCTCTGATATTGCCAGGGCCTTGCACCTGGCAGTGGTCAATCGTCTCTCATCAATGATCCGGCACACCAGCGAGGACTCGTGCTTAGTCTTTACCGGTGGGGTAGCCAACAACCCCGCCATCGTCGCCTTGCTCCAGGACAACCTCGGGATCAAGGTTATCATTCCCGAACACCCGGAAATGACCGGGGCAATCGGCGCAGCCCTCCACGCACAGTCAGTCGATATGCAGATAATGTAGGGAAAATCGACTCAAAGCAGACACTCCCAATAACAGAAGTAAGCATAATGTAACTATCCACCTTCTGACCCAGAAAGGTGCCGAAGCCCAGAACCGTAACTGTTCAGC
>VMSU01000025.1 GCA_013792005.1 Desulfobulbaceae bacterium | reverse complement strand
TGTTTCAGTCTGTATGTTGATCTCCTTCGGGTCATCGTGTAGTGGGTAGTTCAGTATTTGTCCTGAGTCGCAGCTTCCAATGTTTTCTCAACGCATATTAGGTCTTCTAGGGGTTTTGAGCTTGTCATGAAAACCATTAAGCATCGAATGGCATCCGCCCCCATTCATCCTGCGTATAAACCGGCACCTGCATTTTTTTACATACTCGAACGGTGTGCCCGGTGCCTCCTGACAACGGCTTCTCCGGATTGAGGAAGAAAAATCCGAAATCAGCTGGAGGAAGATTGATGGACGTTCCGCCAAGGACTTTCATTGTGTCGCGTAGTAAATACATCACCTTTGCGGTGACATTTGTCCGTCCACGGGTCAAAAACAGCCGTATTAAACTTTCAAGATCCGGCGATGCGGCCAGGGTGCTTTCAACAACGGCAGTGGTTTCCTGTTGGTTTAAATCATCCAGGGAGAATACTTTCGTTCCAGGGTGTATTCGTTTTTTGCCTGCGCCGGGATAGGGAAGGATGTATTCGAGCCGTTCCGGATTTTCATTGGCCAGCGCATGGAAAAAATACGAATCCGACCCTTGCGCGTTACCGCTGCGGAATATGGCTGTGGGCAGTGAGGAGGCAAGAAAGGTCGCCAAATCATGCAGACGCTTGATGTCGCTATCTGGCACCTTGCGAGTGCCCTCAAGAAGGATGATTGGTCGGTCGCGTTTTCGCGCCACTTGCAAGAAGGATTCTAGGCCATCTTTCTGGTCAGGTGTAATGCACATTAAGGTACCCCCCCCATCAGTTTTGTCCAGTTACCCCGTCATCGACCGGATCGGTATAATCCTGGCCCCGGTTTTGATGCCTGCCAGGTAGTCGGTCCAAGCCTGTATCATTTTCTTCTGCTCCGGAATGAATTTGGGGGTAGTTATAGGTGCAGGTGCTCAAGCATTTTCGAGGGACCTTTGTTCAATAATGGCACGCGGCAAGTCTCTACCACGTGCTCTGGCATTAGCCACATCTCGTTCCGAAAAGAATTCGATTCGGGCGGAAGAATACCCGTCCACAAACTCCTGCTCGATGAAATCACCCTCTGGGGTGTAATATTTGACAGAGGGCCGCATCGCGATCCGTAACCCATCCATGCGCATCCAGAGCTCACCTCCACAGTTAGGGTGGATGAATCCTGTGGCGTATGGAGTCGTATCCGGGTCAGCCCATTCGTCCGGATTTGAAATGAGAGGGGCCTGGATCTTGGTGCTGCCACAATCAAGGCACCGTGGAAGGTTTGTGCGTTGTTGCAGATGGGTTAATCTGTCCCGTGCGTCGTCTAACTTGCATAGCAAATCAAATTGATGGCACTCCCAATCATTCTCACGATTTTTCCAGTGCTCACCAAAGATAAAGCGATGCAATTGCCACCATCGGTGGATCGGTCGGATTTGCGTATGATTTGCAATGGCCTGCTCTTTCTTGGCGATGGTTTTTTGGCATTCTTTAAGGGAAACTGTTCGACCGATGCGATCCGGCCACAGTCGTCACACCATCCAAGATGGCGGTTGACGGGGATGTGGACCTTATTGGGAAGAAGGTATTCCTTCATCCCCCAGGTCACAACGTCGCCTATCGCGAAATCACATTTCGTACAATAGTATAGAGTTACGGGCCAAGACATGAATGCCTCCAAAAACGACAACAATTTTAATGAATTTTGTTGTCACAGTTACAGGTTACCCTCGAAGAGGTTTGTTTCGTAAAATTGCCTGCCTTTTTGAGCAGTTCGTTTTTTTCCGGTCATGAGTTGGGTAACCATATGAGTAGGAGGCGATTAATGACGAGTTTATCACCCCGCCATCGACCGGATTGGTATGATCTTGGTCCCGGCCTTGATCCCTACCAGGTAGTCGGCCCAAGCCTGCATCATCTTCTTCCGCTCCGGCATGAATTCGGCGTAGTTGTACGCCGCCCGCACGTTGTTTCGTTCGGCATGGGCAAGCTGCCGTTTGATGGCGTCCCGATTCCACCCCTGTTCATTTAATAGCGTGCTGGCCATACTCCTGAAACCGTGGCCGCTCATCTCTTCCTTGGCATATCCCATGCGCCGCAGGGCCGACAAGATGGCATTACTGCTCATCGGCCTAGAGCCGGTCCGGGGGCTGGGGAAGACATACCGATCATTCCCGGTCAAGGGGTGAATCTCTTGCAGAACCTCCAGGGCTTGCCTTGATAAGGGGACGATATGCAAGACACCCGCCTTCATCTTCTCTGCCGGGATTCGCCATTCCGCCGCCTCAAGATCGAACTCCGACCATTCGGCTTGCCGCAGTTCACCTGGCCGGACAAAGACCAAGGGGGCTAGTTGCAGGGCGCAACGGGTAACGATACTGCCCCGGTAATCGTCAATGGAACGAAGCAGGCCTGCAATCTCTTTGGGATCGGTAATGGTTGCCATGTGCTTACCATTGGCCGGGGGGATGGCGCCGCGCAGATCACCCGACGGGTCCCGCTCGGCCCGACCGGTGGCCACGGCATAACGGAAGACCTGGCCGCAGTTTTGTTGGGTCCGGTGGGCGGTCTCAAGCGTGCCCTTGGCCTCAATTCTTCGTAGCGCCGACAACAGATCCGGTGCAGTGATAGACTTAATTGGTTTGGCCCCCAACCAAGGGAAGACATAAAGCTCAAGCCGCCGGATGATTTTGTTGCTGTGGCTTGCTGCCCAGGACGGCGAAAACTTGGCGTACCACTCACGGGCTACGACCTCGAAGGTCTCCGTCTCTTGGGTGCTTGCCGCCTTCTGCGCTTTCTTAGTGTCATTGGGATCAACCCCATTGGCCATCAAGGCGCTTGCCTGATCACGCTTCTGCCTGGCATCGGCAAGCGATGTTTGGGGGTATGCGCCAAGGGACAATAGCTTCTCGATACCCCCAAAACGATACTTGAGCCGCCAAAGCTTGCCGCCAGTCGGTGTGACCAGAAGAAAAAGACCCCCACCGTCAAAAAGCTTTTGAGGCTTTTCTGCCGGCTTGATCGTTCTAACCTTGGTGTCAGTAAGTGGTGCAATCCTTCTAGGCATAGGGCTTCCCTCCTTTTTGGGGGTATCTCTATTGGGGACAGGGCCAAATACCCCTAAACGTACCCCCAAACCTTTTGGATTTTATTATATCTTAGTGGATTCTGTCGGACAACAGAAAAAGAAAAAGGCCTGATTTCTCAGGCCTTTTTAGACAGTATCGGACGATACTGGATTTGGTAATGGTGGCGATGCAGGGACTTGAACCCCGGACACTACGGATATGAGCCGTATGCTCTAACCAGCTGAGCTACATCGCCATAATTTATCAGCCAATGGCTGACGAAAGCGCACTATATAGCACATTCAACATATAAAATAAAGAGGGATCGCAATACTTTTTTACTCTTGTGATACCTTTTTGCCGAGGTGACATGAAATGCATTCATGCATACATTGCTATTTTTTTTCATCATCTTCTTCAATGTCCAGATCTTCATCGAGTTCTTCATCTTCGTCGTCTTCAGGGGCAAGGGTTTCGTCACTTTCCTCATCCTCCGTTTCATCTTCGACGGTATCAGTAGAATCGTCAACCTCGTCAGCTAATTCATCAGCTTCTTCGTCTTGGGCCGTACGGACGGTTTGTCGAAGTTTGTCTTGCGGCAATACTAAGGTTATAATTTTGGCGATATCCCTTTTGGCATCGGGGTCCATGAGACAGACAGGGCAGTCGGTGACATGATTTTCCATGAAATCGACCATCCTGGCAGGAGCAAGAGCCTCGTTCTGTACTTGGATGTACCATGTTTTAAGCAGCTTTTTGAAGCGTTCGCATTCCATGTGGCGGAACTCCTGATAGATTTTATAAATAATTGTTGTGAAGACGGTAATTAAAAATTATGATCTTTCGATACTGAGCTAGTAGTGAGTGTCTCGGGAAGTGGAAAGGGCGCTGGTGGCCTTCCCGGACTTCAAATCCGGTGCACTGGGTTAGTAGCCTGGTGGGTGGGTTCGATTCCCATGCACTTCCGCCATCTCGTTATGTGGTAACCTTACTCAACTATCCTAAAGCTTTTTCTCAAAACCAATTAAATCATGATTTTTACCAAGAACAGTACGGTATTGTCAATTAATTTCCCATTTCTAGCTTAGGTTCCTGTTAAAAGACTTTTTTGACTAGAGAGCTGCGGTCA
>VMSU01000024.1 GCA_013792005.1 Desulfobulbaceae bacterium | reverse complement strand
GTCTCGGATTTTTGTGGTTTAACGCCTTTCCGGCTCAGGTGTTCATGGGCGATACCGGGGCCTTGGCTCTGGGGGCGGGACTGGGGTGTGTGGCGGTGATGATTAAACAGGAGATACTCTTGGTTCTTGTTGGAGGTATCTTTGTGATGGAAGCCTTGTCGGTGATCCTCCAGGTCGGGTATTTTAAGATGAGTGGCGGCAAGCGGATTTTCTTAATGGCTCCGTTTCACCATCATTTTGAGAAAAAGGGATGGACTGAGCCCAAGGTGGTGGTTCGGTTTTGGATTATTTCAATCATTCTGGGTCTGTCGGCCTTGGCGACCTTGAAGCTTCGGTAGAGGATATGGCGCACAGCATTGAGGGCAAGCATATTCTGGTGGTAGGTCTGGGGAAGTCTGGCCGTTCCGCCATTGAGTTCTGCCGGAGCCGGGGTGCGAGCCGGATATCGGTGTCAGATGCGGGGGTGCGGCCCGATGATGCTATGTGGTTGGCGGAGCAGAATATTGCCTGTGAATTTGGTGGCCATAGCCGGGAGTTGTGCCACGCGGCAGACCTGATTCTGCTCAGCCCAGGGGTGCCGCACGACCTGCCGGTGTTTGCCGAGGCCAGGGACAAGGGGATTCCGGTTATCGGGGAACTGGCCCTTGCTCCGCGCTATCTCAAGACTCCAGTCATTGCTGTTACCGGCACCAATGGCAAGACCACGGTAACTACCTTGATCGGTGAGTTGATGCGGGTCTCGGGCTTTACGGTTTTTGTGGGAGGGAATATCGGCACCCCCCTGACCGACTATCTGATGACGGATCAAGAGGCGGATTGGTTAGTTCTTGAGGTCAGTAGTTTTCAATTGGATACAGCCGATACTTTTCGTCCCAATATTGGACTGTTGCTCAATATCTCTCCGGATCACCTTGATCGCTATCCGAGTTATGATGATTATGCGCTGTCAAAGTTGAACTTGTTTGCCCGCCAGGGCCAGGACGATGTGACGATTCTTAATGTGGATGATCCGGATACGGTTCGGTTGATGGATGGTGTGAAGAGTGTGCGCTCTGGATGGGAACCCAGGCGTCGCCTCGTTTTTGGCCGACGGCTTGAAGGTCGTATCGGCGCCGAGGTGCAAGGGACATCTGTCCGGTTGGTCGGAGATTGGCTGAGTGGGGCGGAAGACGTGTATGAGTTGGAAACAACTCAACTTGGAATGCCACCCAATGTGGAAAACGCGGCGGCCGCTATCCTTGCCGCCAGGGTCGCTGGTTGCCAGCCCGCTGGAATTAAGCAGGGAATCGGATCCTTTCATCTATTGCCTCATCGGATGACCGTGGTGGATGAGGTTGAGGGTGTTCGTTATATCAATGACTCCAAGGCGACCAATATCGGCGCGGTCCAGGCTGCTCTTGAGGCGATGACCGCTCAGGTGGTGCTGATTGCCGGAGGGAGGGACAAGGGGGGCGATTATTCGCTCATGGCACATCAGATCCGGGACAAGGTCAAGGCCCTTCTCTTGATAGGAGAAGCGCGGGATAAGATGGCAGCTGCCTTTAATACGTTGACTCACGTGGAGAAAATGGACTCTCTGCAGCAGGCGGTTCATCGGGCGCACGATTTGGCTTTCCCTGGTGATGTGGTTCTCTTGTCACCGGCATGCGCCAGTTTTGATATGTTTACAGGATACGTGGAACGCGGCCAGGTGTTCACGCGTCTTGTTCGGGAGTTGCAGGGGTAAGGCCATGGCTATCGGCCCTGAATCATCTTTTACTATGGTGATTACCGGTGGTGGGACTGGCGGACATTTGTTTCCAGGGATTGCCGTGGCCCAGGAAGTCATGCTGCGTTTGCCTAAGGCCAAGGTTGTTTTTGTCGGGACTGAGCGCGCTGTCGATCAGAATGCCATGGCCCAGTATGGGTTTGAGAGCCGAGCGGTTCGTTGCGGGTCGTTGAAGGGCGGCACAGTTACCGCCAAGATCAAAACACTATTAGGACTGCCGGGAAGCATTTGGCAGTCCTGGAGGGTGTTGCGGGAGTTTCGACCGGACTTGGTGCTGGGGGTTGGCGGCTATGTTACCGGTCCAGTGATTGTTGCTGCGAAAATGTTGGGCATTGCTACCGCTATTCATGAGCAGAATTCGATCCCCGGTCTTGCCAATAGGCGGCTGGGAGGTATGGTGGACAGGGTGTTTGTCTCCATTCCGGGTAGTGAGCGCCACTTTTCTAGTCAGCGGTGTCAATTAAGCGGTAATCCATTGCGGTGGGAAATTCTGGCTTTGTCCCGTCAAACGGTGGCTGATAGTGGAGCGAAGTTATTGGTTTTGGGCGGCAGTCAAGGTGCCCACAGGCTGAATACCTTGGTGCCTGAGGCGATTGCTGCCATAGTACCATTACCGTGTGGGTTTTCGATAATTCATCAGACCGGTGCAGCGGATGAGGAGATGGTGCGAGCAGCTTATCTACGACTGGGGGTGAAGGCTGAAGTTAGCGCATTTTTTTTTGACATGGCAGCTATCTACCACAAGGCAAGTCTTGTGGTCTCCAGAGCAGGGGCGACAACGCTTGCTGAACTGACAGCTTTGGGCAAGCCGTCAATCTTGGTGCCGTTTCCGTATGCCGCCGATGATCATCAGACCAAAAATGCTGAGGCCCTGGTGAGTGGTGGAGCTGCCAGGATGTTTGCTGAAGAGGGACTGACTGCCGAGGTTCTTGGTCGTGCAATCAAGGAAATTTTAACAGACGCTGATATGCTTCAAACCATGGGACAGGCGGCTCGATCCTTGGCTCGGCCCGACGCGGTGCATACAATTGTTGATATGTGTTTGGAGATGGTTGCAGGGAAGAGATAGGTTGGAGCAGTGGACGGAAAAGCCATAGCCGGGGCTTTTTCTGGAGTGATATCCCTGACATGAGGCACGGAGCGCTATGTATAAAAAAAATAAACATATTCACTTTGTGGGGATTGGCGGGATCGGCATGAGCGGAATCGCTGAACTCCTGTTGAACCTGGGTTACACCGTGAGCGGGTCCGACTTGAGGGAAAGTGATATCACCAGACGTCTGGCGGAGTTGGGCGGCGCCATCTACATTGGGCATCAGGCTGAGTGGATCAAGGGCGCCGATGTGGTGGTCACCTCAACAGCGGTAAAAAGCGATAATCCTGAGGTCATGGCTGCTGCCCAGGCTCAGGTGCCGATTATTCGCCGGGCCGAGATGCTTGCCGAGTTGATGCGCCTTAAACGATTCGGGATCGCGGTGGCTGGCAGTCACGGCAAAACCACCACCACCTCCATGGTTGGCTGGGTATTGGCTCAGGCCGGACTCGACCCCACGGTTGTGATCGGCGGTCAGGTCAATAGTTTGGGTACCAATGCCAAGCTGGGCCAGGGAGAGTTTCTGGTGGCGGAGGCCGATGAGAGTGACGGATCATTTCTCCATCTGTCGCCTGTTGTTGAGGTGGTGACTAACATCGATCTTGAGCATCTCGATTATTATCGTGATATTGATCACATCAAGGAAGTGTTTCTGGAGTTTATCAATAAAATCCCATTTTACGGCGCTGCGGTTATCTGCCTTGATGATCCGGATGTGGCTGATCTGCTGCCGCAGGTAAAAAAGCGGTTAATTACCTACGGCATGAGCGCTCAGGCCTATATCCGGGCCAGGAATATCGTTACCGAGGGCCTCTCCACCCGTTTTGAGGTTTGTCGGGCAGGCGAAGTGTTGGGGGATATGGTGGTGCCTTTGGCCGGTATTCATAATGTTTATAATACCTTGGCCGCAGTTGGTGTTGGCCTTGAGCTTGATATCCCGTTTCCGGTGATTGCCGAGGCCATGGCTACCTTCTCGGGAGTGCAGCGCCGGTTGCAGATCAAGGGGGAGGTTGGAGGCGTCACTGTGGTTGATGATTACGGGCATCATCCGACAGAGATTCGGGCAACGCTCTCCGCCATGCGTTCTGCCTGGCCAACCAGACGTCTGGTGGTGATATTTCAGCCGCATCGCTACAGCAGGACTCATGGGTTGATGCGCGAGTTCAGTACGGCATTCTATGAGTCAGATGTTCTTTATGTGACAGAAATTTATCCGGCAGGCGAGGCGCCGATTGAAGGTGTGACAGCGGCCTCTCTCATTGATTCGATCCAGGCCCATGGTCATAAGCAGGTATTCTCTGCTTCGAGTCTGCAGCAGATTGCGGCTCAAGTGTCGCCGATGCTGCGATCAGGAGATGTGGCCTTGACCCTTGGGGCGGGGAGCATTTCACAGATCGGAGAACAGATATTGGCGAACCTTAAGGGGATGGAGGTCAAGGGCTGACCTTGCCGTCGATCAGGGAAAAGATCAGCCGATGCTGGAGTGGGCAGATAGTGTGGAATTGCCCGATGACGGGGTTCTCTTCCCTCAAGGTTGGTGGTCCTGCTGACGCTGTGATCGAACCGGCAACGAAGGAAGATCTCATCCGCCTGGTGAGTTGTTTGACGGCAGAGGGGGTCCCATGGCAGGTGATTGGTCGCGGAACCAATATTCTCCCGGCGGATCAGGGTGTGGAAGGTGTCGTTATCGTGTTGGGCCGGCACTTTGCTGCGATCCAGGAAGTGGTTGGAGAGGGAGGATCTCGTCAGGTACAGGTCGATGCCGGATGTTCTTTGACTAAACTGGTTCGATGGTGCGCTGGACGCGGTTTGAGTGGCTTGGAATTCTGTTTTGGGATCCCAGGTTCGGTTGGCGGGGCAATTGTGATGAACGCCGGGGCTTGGGGGGGCGAGATAGCCCAAGTGATTTGTGAGGCAGAGTTTTTGGATGATGCTGGTCACCTAGAACACAGGCTCTTGACCCGTAACGATTTTTGTTATCGGGGGTGGCGGCACCCTCATGGCAAGGTGGTTGTCTCCGGGATATTTATAGTATCATCAGATGAAGCGCCGGATATTGTTGAGCGTTGTCATCGTTATGCCAAGGCGCGAGCAGCTAAGCAACCCAAGGGAGTGGCCAGCGCTGGTTCGTTCTTCAAAAATCCGGAGGGTGTGGCTGCCGGGTGGCTGATTGAACAAGCCGGGCTTAAGGGGTTGCGAGTGGGCGGGGCAGAAGTCTCTCAGGTACATGCGAATTTTTTAATTAATCGGGGCAGGGCATGCGCCGATGATTTTTACCAACTTATGCGTGTAGTGCAGGTCCAGGTGAGGGAGAAGTTTGGGGTTGAACTCTCTCCGGAAGTGAAATTGCTTGGAAGGTGGTATCAGGGAGGGGCGAGAGATGGGAAAGAATAAGCATAATAAAGGATGGAACGGGCAGCGCCTGCAGCGCGACAGCCTGCGTGAGGCTGGGGTGAGACGAGGGTTTTTTCTTATTGCCCTGGTCACTCTTTTCCTGGTCGGCGGTTTCATCGGCGGGTCGGTGGGCGTGTATCATTGGTTGTGTCGGTCGGATTTTTTTCAGATGACTGCGATTGATGTTGAGGGCAATCAGGATCTGTCTAAAAATACGATTATCTTTCTGGCCGGGATCGACATTCATGCCAACCTGTTGGCCGTTGACACTGCTGCTGTCGAGGCGAGAATCTGTAAGAATGGCTGGATTGAGTCGGCGAGCCTGCATAAGGAGTGGCCGAGCCGATTGCGGATTGAAGTTAAGGAGCGTCGGGCGGTGGCTCTGCTCAATACCAGCCAAGGACTCTACTATGTCGATGGCAAAGGGCAGCCGTTCGCACCGTTGACCGAGCAAGACGAGCTTGATTTCCCCGTGATCTCCGGCCTGGAGAGTTCCTTGACCTTCCAAGGGACAGAAGTTGTAGTTGCTGCCAGGGAGGAACTCGACGCGGTTTTGAAGTTTATTGGCTGGGCCACCCGAGGGAGTTCGTCGCTGCCGGCGCAAAATATTTCTGAGGTTAGTTTTACCAGTGATCGAGAAGTTGTTCTTTTTCTGGCGGATAGGCCATTTCCGATTTTTTTAGGCAAGGAAGTGGGGAAAAAGGAATATAATCGTCTAGCAAAGGTGCTCTACTGGTTGTATAAGAAAAAGGAGTTTCAATCCGTGGCCTATATTCGTTTGGACTATATGGAGAACAAGGTGTTGGTGGGCACGGAGATGGCAAAGGATAAGAGTTGACAAGGGTTTTAGTGAAGCCCTCCCGTATCAACAGAGGCCATCAGATGAGTGAGGCGCGGAATGCGTGATTGGTGCGAAGAGATAAAGGGTGAGTAGATGAGTCGGGGCGATTCTGAATTAATAGTTGGACTGGACATAGGTACCACCAAGATCTGTGTCGTAGTCGGTGATGTGGCGGAAGGCAAGATCAATATTATTGGTATGGGGGTTCATCCCTCAATTGGACTGCGTAAGGGAGTGGTCGTCAATATCGAGAATACGGTTAACTCCATCAGCTCCGCGATCCAGGAAGCGGAGTCGATGGCGGGGTGCTCGATATCGACGGTTTATGTGGGAATTGCCGGTAGCCATATCAATGGTTTCAACAGCCATGGCCTGATCGCCATTAAGCATGATGAGATCCGGAAGGAAGATATTGACCGGGTGGTTGAGGCAGCAAGCGCTGTGCCGATTCCGCCTGATCAGAAGATTATCCACGTGCTCCCTCAGGAGTTCAGGGTTGATGATCACTCCGGGATTCAGGACCCTCAGGGGATGACCGGAGTTCGGTTGGAGGCCAATGTTCATATCGTTACCGGCTCAGCAACCTCAATCCATAATATTGTCAAGTGTTGCAATCTCGCCGGACTTGAGGTCGCAGGAGTGGTGCTTGAACAACTGGCCTCGGCTGAAGCGGTGTTGACCCCGGAGGAGATGGAACTGGGAGTGGCTCTGCTCGATATTGGCGGTGGCACCTCGGATCTGGCGATTTTTTCTGACGGCACAATCAAGCACAGTTTTGTTCTTGGTTTGGGTGGCAATAATCTGACTAATGATCTTTCGATCGGGCTCAGGACGCCGATGAAGGATGCCGAGCGTCTGAAGGAGATGCATGGCTGCGCCCTGGCTTCGATGATCGACAAGGACCAGGCTATTGAGGTTCCAAGTGTCGGTGGGCGCACCCCTCGTCGACTGTCAAGGAAGGTAATGGGTGAGATTCTTGAACCCAGGATGGAGGAGATGCTGAGTTTGGTAAACCGTGAAATGTGTGAGGTCAAGATCGGTGACACCAGGGTCAAGGATCTGGTCAATGTGGGGATTGTGCTTACCGGCGGGACGTCGTTGCTGGTTAATATTCAGGAATTGGCCGAGCAAATTTTTGATCTGCCGGTGAGGGTTGGCATGCCCCGGGGAGTTGGCGGGGTTAACGACATTATCAACACCCCGCAGTGCGCTACCGGAGTGGGATTGCTGCTGTACGGGATACGGAATCGCGCTGAAGTGAATGCCCGGAATTATCGGGAAAGAAATATGCTAGGCAAGATCAAGAGTATTTTTAAGGGTGTTTCGGATCGATTTTTTTGATTGGTTACCGAAGTTGAGGCTTCGCAAAAAACGATTTTCCTGTTGCAAAAAAAATCAAATCTGGTTGTATCCGGAAGGATGAACGGAGGGAGAATATGACGTTTGAAATCGCTGAATTAGACACTCGAGCCAAGATTACGGTGATTGGCGTTGGCGGGGGCGGCGGCAATGCGGTGAACACCATGGTGGACAGCCGGTTGGGCGGGGTTAATTTCATTGCTGCCAATACTGACCTTCAGGCCTTGGAGTCGTCAAAGGCGGATGTCCGCATCCAGTTGGGTCCGAAGAAGACTAAGGGCCTCGGCGCTGGCGCTAATCCGGAACTTGGGCGGGAATCCGCCGAAGAGAGCATTCAGGAGATCAGGGAAGCCCTTACCGGGTCAGATATGGTCTTTGTGACCGCTGGCATGGGCGGTGGCACCGGGACCGGGGCTGCGCCGGTGGTTGCTCGGATCAGTCGGGAACTTGGGGCGCTGACCGTGGGTGTGGTGACCAAGCCTTTTGTCTTCGAAGGCAGAGCCCGGATGAAAAATGCCGAGCAGGGGTGGGTCAAGCTCAAGGAGCATGTTGACACCATCATCACGATCCCGAATGATCGTCTGATCGCCATGAGCAATAAGGGGACCACCTTCATCAATGGCATGAAGATGGCCGATGATGTCCTGGTTCAGGCGGTAAAGGGCATCTCAGACCTGATCAATATGCGTGGTTATATCAACCCTGACTTTGCCGATGTCCGTGCTATCATGAACGAGATGGGCCCGGCCTTGATGGGTGCAGGGGAGTCGGTAGGAGAAAACCGGGCGGTTGAGGCGGTCAATATGGCGATTGCCAGTCCGTTGCTGCAAGATATTAATATCAGTGGCGCCAAGGGTGTCTTGGTTAATATTTCGGCCAACGAAGCATCTCTGACCATGGCTGAAGTGACAGAGGCCACCACCAGGATATACCAGGAGGTCCATGACGAGGCGACTATCATCCTTGGGGTTATCTTTGATGATACCTTGGGTGAGGCCATGCGGGTGACGGTAATCGCCACCGGTATCAAGGAGGAGGAAGAGATCGAAGTTCTGCCCAGCAAGGTCATGCCTTTGGCAGCAAGAAAAGAGCAGCAGGAAGGCGAGGCTCCTGTCTCTGCTCCCTCTCATCCTGCCCCTGGCCGGCGGGTAGATTCGGTCCTGGAGCGCCGTGAGAAAACCATTGCGCCTCCTGTGCTTCGACCGAGAACGTTTGGCGCTGCGCGGCCCCAGTTTCTAGATGAAGAAGAGTTGGATCGGCCAACGTTTATTCGTCGCAATGAAAATTGATGCCTTTGGAGCAACCCCGTCATTATCCTGCTGATCTTTCGGCCCTATGAGTAGCGGTCGCCGGGAACGGCTCGATCACCGCAGCCTCTTTGACCGGGAAATAGGCGGTGTTAAGAAGAAGTGGAAGGACAGGCTGCCTGTAGCCATTATTTTTCCCAATACATACCAGCTAGGTATGTCTAATTTGGGATTTCAGATCGTTTTATCGCTGCTGAATCAGCATCCCGACATCGTCTGCGAGCGGTTTTTTTCTACTGGCGCTGAAAGTCCACTTTCGGTCGAATCAAACCGCCCCCTCAAAGATTTTCCTGTCATCATCTTTTCTGTCAGTTTTGAATATGATTTTGTCTCGGTGGTTGACCTCTTGCGCCGTGGGGGAATAGCGCCAACAGCCGTTGAGCGTCGTCAGGCCGGGGGGGTCAAGGCTGGGACCCCTCTTGTTATTGGCGGCGGGGTCGCTACCTTTATCAACCCCGAGCCCTTGGCCCCTTTCATGGACCTTTTTGTCCTGGGTGAGATTGAGCCTGTGGCAGCTCAGTTGCTTGACTATCTGTTTGCGGTGACAGCAGGACGCCCGGTTGACGCGTGTTTGCTCGATATGGCGATCAACCTGCCCGGCTGTTATGTGCCTTCTTTGTATCATCCTCACTATGGAGATGACGGTCGGCTTGAATCGGTTGAAGTAGTTTCTGGTGTCCCCCCTAAAATTGCTAAAAATGTGCATGCTGGCGGCGCTGTGGCCGGCCATTCACACATTCTTACCGAAGAGACTGAGTTCGCTAATATTCACTTGGTGGAGCTGGGCCGAGGGTGCAGTCGCAGTTGCCGCTTTTGCGCTGCGGGGTATGTCTATCGCCCTCCCCGGTTGTGGGAGCCTTCTGCGATCATGGCCGCGATTGAGGCTCGACCGGATGGAAATCAACGGGTGGGTCTGCTTGGGATGGAAATGGCCAGCCCTGACGATTTGCAATCAATTAGTAATTTCCTGCTTGATCAGTCCTGCAGCCTCTCCTTTTCCTCTCTCCGGGCAGACGCCATTGGCGGACCCTTGCTCGATCTTCTTTCCAAAAGCGGTTTGAAAACGGCAGTCATTGCTCCGGATGGCGGATCGGAGCGTCTGCGGCGGGTGATTAACAAGGGGATCACCCGTGCCGACTGCTTGCAGGCGGCATCTTTGCTCGCTGAGGCTGGCATCTTTACCCTGAAGTTGTATTTCATGATCGGTTTGCCCACAGAAACCATGGAAGATCTGGATGAGATGGTGGATCTGGTGCTGGAGATTCAGGATACGGTCATGGCTGTTGGTCGGCCTCGAGGCAGGATCTGTCGACTGGCTTTAAGCGTGAACAGTTTTGTGCCCAAGGCCTGGACCCCCTTTCAGTTTGCCGAATTCGGTCCTGTGGAGGTGCTTAAGGAGAGGATCAAGTTTCTACGGAAGCGGTTTGCCGGGTGTCATCACTTGACCTTCACCGCCGATCAGCCGGATAATGCCTATTTTCAAGCGATGCTGGCACGAGGGGATCGTCGGGTGGGCGAGGCGCTGTTCGCCTTGAGTGAGCAGGGACGCAATTGGCGTCAGGTCTGTCGGCAGGCAGGAATCGATCCCGATTTCTATGCCGCGCGGTCTCGGGATCAGCAAGAGTTGTTGCCGTGGGAGGTAGTCGATCATGGGATTGATCGTGCCTACCTGTGGCATGAATATCAGCAGGCCTTGCGGGCGAAGCCCTCGCCGGTCTGCGGGATTAGCGCCGACAATCAGTGTCGGCGGTGCGGGGTGTGTCGTGACTGATCGTATGCGCAAGGCAGAGTCGGAAGAGGAGATTGATCAGAAGCCCTTTGAATTGGTTAAGTTTTTTTCATTTTCAGCTTTGGCGGTCTTTCTGGTCTTTACATTTGTACTGGTCTGGGTGATTTCAGATAACACCAGGGAGATGCTTTTAGAGCGGAGTGAGGACTATGCCAAGGTCTTGTCCGAGAATCTCAATCATCAAGTTTATCAGCAGTTTGTGGTGCCAACCTACCTCAGGTATAACGAAATTGCCTTGCGCAAGCCCGAGCAGTTTCAGCGTCTTGACACCATTATCAAGAACACAACTCATGGACTTAACATTGAGTCAGTCACTATCTATGAGATCAATGGCCCCAAGGTGGCTTACAGTACTATTTTGGAGAAGGTTGGGCAATTGGAGCCGGAGACGATGCAGTACCTGGACGCCAGGGATGGTAAGAATAATTCGACCTTGGTGGGGGCTGGCAGTCTGTTTGGTTTGCTTCCCGGCAGGGAGGGGGTCCATGGCCAACTTAAGACTTATATCCCGCTTCGTCTGGAGCAGGGGCTTGGCGAGGATACCGGGCCTATCCTTGGAGTGTTTGAGATCGTCCAGGATCTCTCCCCGGACTTAAAGGCAGTGGTTCGATTACAGGGCATGATTATTGGGACCTCCGTAATCATGATGTCGGGCCTCTTCGTGGTTTTGTGGTTGATTGTCGCCCGTGGCGACCGGATTGTTGAGAAACGGTCTCGTGAGCGGTTGAAGCTTGAGGAGCGGCTCAACCATGCCGAGCGGCTGGCAGGTCTTGGCAAAATGGTGGCGGCTGTTTCTCATGAGATTAAAAATCCACTGGGGATTATTCGGAGTACCGCCGAGGTTCTGGGCAAGCGCCTGACCAAGCTCGCGCCTGGCAACGAACATCTGGCAGCCATTATCGTTCAGGAAACCGGTCGGCTGGATCGTATTGTGACCGAATTTCTTGATTTCGCCCGTCCTCAGAAGATGCGGTTTGCCCCTGTCGGCATTGCCGATCTTGTCAGCCGCGCCTTGCAATTTATGGAACCTGAGTTTGTTAAGGTTGGTATCAGCGTGGATTCGAGTGTGGATTATGCCGTAACGGCGGAGGTCGATAGCGATCATCTGTATCAGGCTATCCTGAATATCCTGGTGAATGCGGTGCATGCCATGCCTGAAGGAGGCGTGTTGACGGTTCGGCTTTTTCAGGAGGCCCGGACGCGTTCCGTGTGTCTTACAATTGCCGATAGCGGTGTCGGGATGAGTGAAGAAGTGGTGGGTCAGATCTTTTCCCCATTTTTTACCAAGAAGAATCGCGGAACCGGTCTGGGGCTCGCTATTGTTAAGAATATTATTGAATCCCACCTCGGTCAGATTGATGTAGATTCTGTTGAGGGCAAGGGGACAGAGTTCATTATTCGGTTGCCGCAGACCGACGACTGATACTCTGTGTTACGTGTAGATTTTGTAACCATTCGTCATTCATGATATTTCTCGGATTTAGATTGTTTGTTTGTGGTCGCCCCTGTTTTTACCTAGCATTTTTTTTCCTAGAGATGCCTTTCTTGATGTGGTAAGCACTCTTACTCATGATACGTAGCACTCGTTTGGATGAGCTGATCAATTCAATAAGGAGGGGCGCGGATGGTCTTAGTCAGTGAGCAACCTTGCTGGGAACTTATGCAATGCAGCGGTAAAGATTGTGTTGCCAGGAATTATCCTGAAAAGCCGTGTTGGGAACATGCCGAGGCATTGAACTACACGGCCAGTGTTCATGGCGTATGCCGTGATTGCATCGTCTATGTCGCCAAGCAGAAACCCGCTGTTTTCTCTGAACAGGAGCTTGCCGCTATCTTCAGCCACCAGAAAGTCTACGGTGTTAATCATCCCAAGTGTCCGGCCCAGGTTGTCCATAACCGTCATTGGCCTATCTCTTCGGAAAGGCGGGAGGCTGCCCGGTACCGAATCAATGCCCACGCTAAGGCGGTAGTCCCTGACCGGGGTGGTTCTGTCGGCATGGTTCTTGACCTGAGCGATAGAGGTCTTTCCTTCTCCCATAACGGTCACCGGGCGTGGAAAAATCAACCCATTCATCTGGGGATCTCTGTTGACGATTTTTCCCTTACCGGTCTGCACGCTCAAATCATCTCAGATCGTCCTTTGTCCGGGTCTATTCTGGATCAGTGGCGCTGTAGTGTTAGGTTTACGGATCTTTCCTTAGGGCAGAAGGACATGCTTGAGTCAATCATCAGTCAATACGGCCAAGTGTGTTTTGATCGGAGCGTCTGCTAGCAGCGAGGGCCAGAATGTCAAGATGCCGGTTTTGGTGGCGCTGGCACGGGCAGTAAGTATGGCGTGTGCTCTCTCGCCGGAGATCAATTGACTGTAGTGTCCCAAGGTAATTTCCGAGTTATGTCCTCTGCCTCCGGCGCTCTGATTGTGGCGTGTCCTGACCTGCCCTTTCAACCGTACCTGCCGCAACGGATTTCTCGCGCTTTAGTTATTCGATAAAGCCCCTTACTCGTTTCTGCGGCCAGCTGTTCCCTGCCGTTGTCCGAATCCCGCTACCGTACTGCATGCCTCTTCTCCGTCTGACGCCCACTAACCTTTTAACAAGACAATGCCGAGCTGTAAAAGGTGAAAATATTCACTCTGGCCTAAAGCGCACGCCTTTACGACTGGTGGTGTTTATGTTGTGAGACGTAGTATTATTTTGTATGTTGTTGGACAGTTATGTTATTCATCGTTAATGATATCAGGAGGTTTCTTGATGCGGATAATCGTTTTGTTTGGAGGGTTTCTGCTTCTTGCCGGATGCGTCGGCGGCATGGGAGGGAGGGGGACGGAGGCACAGCTGAGCGAACCCCGTGTGCTTACCGATCTTGAACAACTCGGGAAAGAATTGTTTTTCGATCCAGCTCTTTCCCGTCCGGAAGGGCAGTCCTGTTCTACTTGCCATGACCCGGTTGTCGGCTGGACAGGCCCCAGGTCTGATCTCAATCTGACCGGTTCCGTCTATCCTGGGGCGGCCCACGAACGTTTCGGCAACCGTAAACCTCCGAGTGCGGCCTATGCCACCCAGAGCCCGGTGTTGCATTATGATCAGGAAGAAGAGATCTTCATCGGCGGTAATTTCTGGGATGGCCGGGCGACCGGATGGCTGCTGGGTCAAGCGGCTGCCGACCAGGCGCAGGGTCCCTTCCTTAATCCGGTGGAGCATAACCTTCCCGATGCGGCATCGGTCGTTAACAAGGTCTGCGCCTCGGCCTACGGTGATCAGTTGCGAAGCCTATTCGGCGCTACCATCTGCGACAACACTGTCAACGCCTATAATGCCATCGGGCAGGCAGTTTTTGCTTACGAAAACTCTGCCGAGGTCAACCCGTTCACCTCCAAGTACGATTATTATCTGCGTAATCCTCAGAAATACCCGCTCAGTGCACTGGAACTTAAGGGGCTGCGACTCTTCGAAGACAAAAAACGGGGGAAATGCGCCGAATGCCATCCCAGTGAGCCGAGGGACGATGGTTCTCCACCTCTCTTTACCGATTTCACTTTTGACAACCTCGGCCTGCCGAGAAATCCCGTTAACCCCACCTACCGGATGCCGCCGGAGTTCAATCCGAAAGGCTCTTCCTGGGTAGACCCCGGGTTGGGCGGTTTTTTGGCCGTGGTGCCGCGTTTTGCTCATTTGGCGGAAAAGAACCAGGGCAAACATAAGGTGCCAACCCTGCGCAATGTCGATAAGCGGCCCGGCCTCGATTTTGTTAAGGCCTTTGGTCATAACGGCGTGTTTAAAAGCCTGAAGGATGTCACTCATTTCTACAACACCCGTGATGTGCTGCCGGTTTGTGAAAAGATTGCAGACGCACAACCGGGCCAAAACTGCTGGCCGCAACCGGAAGTGGGAGTCAATGTTAATAATGAGGAGTTGGGCAACCTCGGCCTGAGTGAAGAGGAAGAATGGGCAATTGTGGCATTTATGCAGACCTTGAATGACGGCTGGGTGCCTGAGGTCAGTGGCCAATAACTCAGGCGGCTATCCGAAGTCATCCAGTCTTTGGTGATGAATCCTGACGCAAACTCATGAGGTTTGCGCTGCCCCAAGAACTGTAAACGAGTTCGTGGTTCTTCCGATGCGTGAGCGCGGCCTGTGAGCTATGCTTTGGCAGGCAAGCGGGCCGTTGCCTCGCCAGCTTGGCCTCTTTTTCGCTGTTATATCTGGCTGTTTTCCTCTCTTCCTCCTTATCTTGTTTCGAGTATCAGCCCTACCGATAGCACTCCATCAGGCCTTCCTTCTTGGTAATATATATTGGGTGGTAACATCCACTCCCTGCTCTTTTCGTTGGAGGGCGAGGAATTGCCTGTGGTGCAAGCATGGTGCGGCACAATTCTCTGGATATGCCGGAGTCCCTTGCGCCCTCACTACAAACGGAAGAATTGGTATGTCGGGGTTAGCCTGCTCATGCCGCCAGAGAAACCCACTTGGTCGGAAAAGGAGATCCGGGTGGAGACTATGCGTGCTTCCGGCCCTGGCGGTTAGCACGTCAACAAAACCGAGAGCGCCGCCCGCATTACCCATATGAGAGAGATTTATGCCCAGTCCAGACAGTGTATGTACCAGCCTCCACTACAAGTCCTTATTTACCTTTACTTCTGGGGGCTCTTGGTACTTTTCTTTGTTATCGCATTGAGGAAAAGCAGAGCATCCAAGGAAAGTACTAAATGGACCCGTGCGAATTACCATTTTTTTTCCACATTTTTTGCAAACCGTTTTCCTTCTATGTTCGATCACTCTAGATAGAGATTCAACCGTATACAATGGTAGAGAGATGAGGAGAAATGATACTGGCTCACTTGCGCCGCCTGTTGTGACGAGGCAAGTGATTTCCTGTTCGCTTGGTGGGTTGAGATCGAACCGTATTGCAATAGCACTATTTTTTTGATGAATGAAATGATGTATTGATTTGAGCGTACCGCTTTTGCCTGCCTTTACTTCCACCGGCAATATCCAGTTTCCATGTGAAATTGCGTAATCAATCTCAGCGTTAGTCGTTTTTTTCTCTCTTAACCAATACTGTAAGCGAGGCGGATCAAGACCTAGGTTGCTATCTATAAGATGTTGGCCAATAAACTGTTCGGCAAGACCTCCTTCATTAACCAATGCTTGGTCTATCATTGATGAAATGGCGAGCCAATCCAGACCGCAAACATGGTTGGCCAAGCCGATATCCAAAAATATAAGTTTATACGTATTCTCGTCTATCTCCGCGTGGAGGGGAAGTCCTGAACAGCTACTATGAAAAATTTGGTGGCAGATACGTGCTTTTGTGAGCAGTTGAATAGCATCTTTTATCTTTGAAGAACGATGATCCCGGTCAATATTGCTGTATTTTACTTTCCGACCTAGATTTCTCGGGATGTAGTTGAATACTTTCTGAAGGAGCATCAAATCCTGCTGGCGGGCATATTTTGAAAAATCATCGGTATAGGTATTGACAATACTTCGATGAACAGCGGAGACTTCAGATAATGAGCCGCTTTCCTGGTAAACTTTGACTGCCTCGGGCATCCCACCAATGAAGAAAAATTCTCTAAGCCGCTCGAGAAGTTTGATGTGGCCGGTTTCGGGAAAAATGTCGTTGGCCTCAATTGACCCTAAATAGCTGCACAAATAAGGATCTACTGCTGACAGGAACTCGGAAAATGTAAGAGGATATAGATGGAGGTATTCAATCCGTCCGACAGGCATTGAAAAAGAATGATCGGCAAGAGTGAATTCCAATAGTGACCCGGCCGCAATGATCGGTAGGGATGGCACCTCTTCGTAAAAATAACGAAGTGCCTTGAGTGCATGAGGAGTTGCCTGGACTTCATCAAGGAAAAGCAGACTTGACTCTCCTTTGATATTACGACCTGCAATAGCTTCCAGTTCTTTGCAGATTCGCTCGGTATTAGTGCTTTTGAACAAATCATCGAGACGCAGGTAACGTTCGAGGTTGATTTCGTTCAGTTCTAATCCCATCTTTTCAGCGAACTGGCGCACAAGGGTCGTTTTTCCAACCTGACGTGCTCCTCGGAGCACTAGAGGCTTACGATCCTTTTTTTTCACCCAGTCAACAAGCCGGTTTTCAGCAGTTCTCTTAATCATGCCCAAACAACCCCCTTCTTTTGTCTGTATTCTTGACACCCGACACCCCTCTTAAAATATTGTAATAAAAAGGGGTTGTTTTGGCAACGGGAATAAGTTTCTTGCGGTTTATTCTAAAAAAGCACGAATTGTCCGTTTGAGGTGGTAGGAAAAAAATGGACACACTTTTAAGAGTGGGTAGAGGGTGTTGCGTACCAGTAGTGGTGAGCCCGTCACGAAGCGATAGCGGAGGACGTTCTTTTCCGATGAGGGTAATTTTGTGTTGCTGGTGATTGTCAAGGTCTGACGGCTCTGACCCGGCCTAGCTTTCCCCGAAGGTATTGGCGGACGTAATCGCATTGGGTTGCCGAAACTTCCCAGGAACCAACTGTTCCTTTACCATCGCTCTCCTTGGACCAGTAATTCCCTTCGTGCGTAAAGGCGCACTCTCCGTTCCGGTGGAAGTCAAAGAGGGAGGCCAAGTCGAATAATTCTTGGCGTGTGGGCAGTCGCCAATCGGTATGTCCGCTAAGGGTAAGCTTGTCGGCATAAATTTGGGCTGCGTCAAATGTTGTGAATGGTGCGCTATGCTCACTCTGCCACATCAGGCCGGATGCTCTGTCGTAACACATCCCGTTGCCGAGGTTTTGAAGGTCCGCTGTTTGTTGATTTTTGCTGTTGCAGCCATGTACGAAGAAGATAATGGCAAGAAATAGTGTTGGTAAAATTTTTTTCGATTTCATCGGTCGGCCTTCTTTGATGATTTAGGGTGTGTTTGTCAAGATTGACTCTTCCCTGATTATTCTGCTTTAGGTGGACTATGGTGCGGAGGATCTTATCTAGTGATATTGGATAATTTGCTTAGTATCAAGAGAAATAAATACCAGTATCTTGGGCTCTGCGATGGAAAACCAGGGTTTTGTCAGCATGGGTGACGTCGGTGACAGGGGCGGAGGGAGAGCGTCACCGGTTGATTTTGTCTGTTGGACTGGACTGTACCTCCTGGGAGGTGAGCGATCATCGGACAGCCTCTAATTGATTTATGATATGGCGCTGCCGAAATACTGAGTGAGTTTCTGCCGAGTTGTACGTTGTGGTGGAAGGTGTCTGGCTGAAAAATCGTGCATGTTGTCTTTAAATACGATATTGTACTGCTAGCAAAGGACTAGAATTTTTTGTGTGCTGCACACACGAAGAAGTTCAATTGTCGTCTAAGAAGGTGCGGGTTGATTGCGGTTTCGTTCTATTGAGCCTGACAGCTCGCCCATGAGAGGAGCATGACTATGCTAAGCAAACAGTTTTTGGGTGCTGGCAAGGCCGACGGCCCCAACTCGAAAGCATTTCAGTCTTTTTCCCCCCTTTTCTCCCGTATTGTTTTTTTTGTTATCTTCTTGTTGTCCCTCCCTTTTCTTTCCCCTTTTGCCCTGATCTTAAGTGTGGCTCAGGCTTCCCCTGTTCCGGCCATCTATGTTGGGTCTGACGCCTGCAAAGATTGTCATGCCGATGAGTATGACAGTTTCGTCACCTACGCCAAGAAAAGTAAGTCCTTCGAGAGCATAGAGAAGCTGCGCAGAGGCTTGCTGCCCGAAGATATCGAGCGGTGTTATTCTTGTCATACCACAGGGTATGGTCAGCCTGGCGGTTTTGTCAGTTCGGAGCAGACCCCCCAATTGAAAAATGCCGGTTGTGAGGTCTGCCACGGACCAGGCAGCATTCATGTGCTGAGTCGTAGCTCGACCGATATTAAGCGGCATCTCACCACTGATGTCTGTGGGCAGTGTCATATCTCGGAACGGGTCAAGGCCTTTCGTTATAAGCCTATGATCCACGGCGGGGCGCATTGATATGATGATGATCCTTGATTTTATCCGTCGTCGGCTTGCCCTGAAGATACTGTTGGCCTTGACTTTCGCGGTCGCTATGGTCATGGGGGTTACGATCTATCTTGCGGTCAGCAGCCAGCGGGAGCAGATCCGGGAGCGGATGGCCACTTTTGGTAGGGAGTTGAAGGACCTGGCTTATGCCGGAATCAAGCATCCCATGTCAGTAGGAGACAGTGCCTCGGTGCAGCGCCAGCTTATGGACGTGCGCGATATGCTGAAGGGTACGGAGATCATGATCTGTGACTTTGATCAGAGGATTGTCTTTGCCACCCATGAGGAGAAAATTAATACCCAGGTAGAGCAGCTGATTGATAACGGGGAAGCTCTCACAGCTCTCACTCAGCTTCTTACTGCTGGAGAGCCTTATGATGAGAGATATTTCGAAGAGGAGGTTGGTGGCCGGAAATATCTGGTGACTCTCCACCGGATGCCTAATGAGCCGGAATGTCATCACTGTCATGGCGCTTCACGGAAAGTTCTTGGTGGGTTGATTGTTCGTCAGGCCACCGATGAGACCTACAGCGCCATCGTCTCCTTGCGGAATCGGACGATATTCATCTGTGTTTTGGGTCTCGCCGCCATTATCAGCATTATTTATCTGCTTTTGACGCGGTTGGTTACCCGACCGGTGGCAGACCTGGTGGATAAGGCGGAACAACTCGCCCAGGGGGATATGTCAGTGTCGGTGCGGGTGTGCACTGACGATTCCATAGGTGTTCTGGGGAAATCATTCAATGCCATGGTGCTGAGTATCAAGGACCGGATTGAATATGCCAACGGATTGAGGGACGCCATTGCCGATCCTCTCTTTCTGGTGGATACGAAGATGGTCATCACATACATGAACGAGGCCTGCGTTCAGCTTACAGGGTACACCAGGGAGGAGGCCGAGGGCAGGATGACCTGTCAGCAGGTGTTTCGCAGTGATATCTGTGAAGAGACCTGCCCGATAAAGCAGTGCTTTCAGACTGGTGAACCGGTGGAGCGCGTCCGAATTATCATGACAAATCGACAAGGCGAGGAGATTCCCTTAATGGCGAGCGCCAGCGCCATGCGCGATGCTCATGGCGCGCTGGTGGGTGGGGTGGAGATCTGCAAGGATATCACCGATGTCCTGGAGGCCGAAAGGTTGCGGTATATTAGAAAGACTGCGCAAAGGGAAGAGGACCAGCGCAAATACCTTGAGTCCAGAGTCGAAAATCTGTTGGTCGCGCTTTCTCAGGTGTCGGGCGGCGACCTATCGGTCCGAACCGAGATTCTGGATAAAAACGATGTGATGGATAAGATCGCCCAGCATGTTAACCAGATGCTCGAAAGCCTGGAGCGGCTCTATGAGCGGATATCTTCGTTCAGCAAGGAGTCGGAGTTGGAAGTGGCCCGCAGGACCATGATGCTGCGTGAGAAAACATTGCTTCTCGAACGGGCCAACCGGGAGTTGAGGGAGCTTGATCGCTTGAAATCGGCTTTCCTGGCCAATATGTCACATGAGTTGCGGACTCCGATGAATTCGATCATTGGCTATACCGATCTGCTGATTGACCGGGTGGACGGCGAAATCAACGAGGAGCAGGAGAAGAGCCTGCACAAGGTCGAGAATAACGCCCGGCACCTCCTGCAGTTGATCAATGATATTCTTGATATGTCGAAGATTGAATCAGGCAAGGTTGAACTCGATCTCAAAGAGACCGATATCTGCGAACTGGTGGCATCCCTGACTACCACCTTTGAGCCTGTCATTTCCAAGAAACACCTCTCTCTTGCCTTTGACTTTGCGGATCAAATTCCCCTTGTGTATGTGGATCGAGACCGAGTTCACCAGATCTTCATTAATCTCCTCTCCAATGCGGTAAAATTTACCCATCAGGGTGGCGTCACCATCTATGTGCGGCCCTCGGATCGTGGGGTTAGCCCTGGTGAGTCGCCATTTTTTGTGGAGATCTGTGTGGTGGATACCGGGATCGGTATCAAGGAGGAGGATATCAATAAGCTCTTTGATAAATTTAGCCAGATCGATGTCTCTACCATCCGCCAATATGAGGGCACCGGACTGGGTTTGAGTATTGCTCGGGGGCTGGTGGTGCTTCATAAGGGAGTGATCTGGGCCGAGAGCCGTTATGGCGAGGGCAGCCGTTTTTGTTTCACCCTGCCGGTGCAAAAGAAGATCATGGAGCGGCCTGCTCAGGTAATTGTTGAGCCGCTGATGGCTGAGGGATTGGCTACCTATTTTGACAAGCCGGTTGAGATGTTTCTTAAAGCCCCTCATTATGGGGGCAAACCGATCAGGTGCTGGGAGTACGTTCATTGCGGTCAGAGCAGTTGCCCTGCTTATGGCAGCGATGATAATCGGTGTTGGCTGATTTTCGGCACCCATTGCAAGGGGACCAAGGTTGCGGCCTATCCGGAGAAGGTGGAGTTCTGCAAAGGGTGCGAGATCGTTGAGCGGCTGATCATTGAGGAGGGTGAACAGGTCGTTTCAGGTCTGACCGATGACCTAAGCCCGATGAGTCTCACCGCCATGAAGACTATTCTGGTCATTGATGATAATCCGGAGGTGATCGAGTTGATCCGGAAATATATCGGCGCTGAGTACCGGGTGGTGGGGCACCAAAGCGGAGAAGGGGCGGTGGAGAAGGCCAAAGCGATCAGACCGGTTGCTATTACCTTGGATATTATGATGCCTGGGAAAAATGGCTGGCACGTGCTGCTGGATTTAAAAAGAACTCCGGAGACCCAAGATATCCCGGTGATCATCCTCTCCATTGTCGATGACAAAAAGATGGGGTTTAGTCTTGGCGCTGCGGAATACCTGGTCAAGCCTATTGATCGCAATGTGCTGATAAAGAAGCTTAAACGCCTTGAGCGGGTTGCCGGAATCCAGAGAATCTTAGTGGCAGATAGCGAACCCCGGAGCGTTGAGGCCATCTGCCAGGCCCTTGAGGGTACCGGCTATCAGGTGACTTCCGCTTTTTCTCAGGAAGAGGCGGTCCGTTCGATCAGCAGGTATCTCCCCGATCTGATTGTTTTTAATCTCTTGATGCAGGATGCAAAGGGCGTGGGCCTTTTGGAGTATATCAGATTTGATGAACGCCTTAAAAATATCCCCTTGATCCTTCTTGCGGAGAAGAATTTGAACGAAGCTGAGATAAAGGATCTGAACGGCAGGATAGCGGCCACACTGAACAAAGGGGTATTGAGCGAAAAAGATTTACTCGCCGAGTTGAAAGGGATCATTGAAAAAATGTGATGCAGGGGGCAATAGCCACTATGGAAGAGATGGAAAGCTATATGATACTGGTAGTAGATGACAATCAGGATAACCGGGAGTTGGTGGTTAAGGTCCTGACGGCAAAGGGCTATCGTATTGCTGAGGCGATTGATGGTGAGGAGGCTTTGAGCAAGGTGGCTGAAATCGGGCCGGATCTGATCCTTATGGACATTTCTATTCCCAAGCTGGATGGGTATGAGGTGACCAAGCGGCTCAAGAGTAGCGATGCCTTTCGGGCTATCCCGGTAATAGCCTTGACGGCGCATGCCATGAAGGGTGATCGGGAAAAGGCTATTGCTGCGGGATGTGACGGTTATATCACCAAGCCGATTAATGTTCGTGAGCTTGCCAACCAAATCAAGCCTTTTTTTCGACCAGATAAGTGACTTGGGGGAAGGAGACCCGTGGAGAATAAGAAGAAGATCCTTATTATTGATGACTCCGCTGATACGGTAGAGTTACTGCGGAAGAGATTGCGGGCCATTGGTTATGATACTGATGAGGCTTGTGACGGGGTGGAGGGTCTGGCGAAGGTTGAGACATATTGGCCGGATCTCATCCTTCTTGATGTGATGATGCCGAGACTCAGCGGGATTGAGGTCTTGAGGCGACTCAGGGCCAAGGAGCAGACCAAGTACGTGGCGGTAATTATGCTTACCGCGAAGAGTGAGGTTCAGGACAAGGTCGAAGGACTTGATGTCGGAGCGGATGATTATATTACCAAGCCCTTTGATTTTAAGGAATTATCGGCTCGGATTCGTTCTTTGTTCGCCAAAAAGGAGGCTAGTGCCCAGCTTGCGACAGAGGAAAAGACCGGCGCTCTTGAGTATCTCGTCAATGAGGTGGCCCATGAGATTCGAAATCCCTTGGTGGCCATCGGCGGTTTTGCCAGGCGGGTTCACGACAGCCTGCCGGAAGGCACCCAAAACAAGGGATATCTGGCGATTATCATGCAAAATGTTGCGGTCCTGGAGAAAATGGTCGCCCATCTGGTGGAATTAAAGAGTGCGGCCCTTGCCTATGTTGAGCCATCAAGCGTCAACGAACTGCTGACATCGACCCTGGCCGGATTTGACCAGATGCTTGTCGAGAACGGGATAGTGGTGGCAACCGATTTGATGGACTCTCTGCCCCTTATTCCTGCTGATCGCCATAACCTGCAGCGTGTTCTTTTTCATGTTCTGGAGAATGCCATTGAGGCGATGACCGGGGAAGTCAGGCAGCTTAAGATCACGACTAGGGACAGTAATGGTCACGTCGAGATCTCTATTACCGATACCGGCAAGGGGATATCCCGCGACAAGATTAAAAATATTTT